>CAZITQ010000013.1:0-57943 GCA_964542165.1 uncultured Rickettsiales bacterium | reverse complement strand
CCCCGGCGCTGTCGTCGTCTCCGGTGACGTCGTCGTCCCCGGCGCTGTCGTCGTCCGCTGTCGCGTCGTCGTCATCGCCCGGGCAGGCGAGGAACATCAGCAGGACGCCCATCAGCGCCAGCCCCCATCGAAGGTCCATGGATCCTCCCTTCCGTCCACGCGTGTGTGCGTGGGTCTCAGCTCGCGGTCAACAGGTAGTACGCGAGGGTCGCCACGCCCGCGATCACGACCGCCACCACCACCGCGGTCCACAGGGAGCCGGGATCGGGGCCGGCCGACTGGGTCGCCACCGCAACGTCTCCCGCGCCGAACTCGTCGGTGATGCTGCGGTGGTCCTCCCGGGCCCGGCGCTCCCGGCGCCTGCGCCGCTCGTCGCGTCGCCGTCGTTCCTCGCGTCGTTCCTCGTCCCGTCGGTCGCGCTCCTCCTCCGGCTCTCCATCGAGGCTGGACTCGTCGTCCGAACGCAGGGGTTCGGCCAGGCGAAGGGCCACGGCGCGGGCCCGGTCTCGGGTGGACTCCGCAGGGGGGAGTCCGAGGGCGGCATCATCGGCGACCATCACACCCGCATACTACACCCCCCGGGGATCGGCCGGAGCCCCGCGCCCGGGGTTGTGGAGCACCGGGGCGGATGCTGAGATGGGCCGGGAACGGGGGTCGAGATGCGTGGGTTCGCGAGACGGTGGATCGGGGCGGCGCTCGGGACATGCTTCCTGTGGGCCGGCTGCCCGACCGAGGAGGGGGACGACGACACGACCGGCGGTGAGGAGGGCCCGACGAGGGCCGCGAGCGCCCTGATCCTCGATCAGGAGTTCCGCCACCACTCGCTGTGGGTCGACGTCCTCGACGCCCTCGACGCCGCAGGAGTCGCGCCCACCTACCGTCGGTTCTACCCCCACCTGACCGCCGCCGACGTGGATCTCTCGGACGGCGAATACCCCCACGAGATCGTGGTGATGGCTGCCGGACGAAGGCCGGGCAACCCCTGTCACCGGATGCGGGTCGGCGAGATCGAGTCCGCGGTCCGGTTCGTCCAGCAGGGCGGTGTACTCCTGCTGTCACCCCAGTCGGCGTGGTGGGACAGCTCGTCCGGCGAGAACGACTTCTTCGTGGGCAATCGGATCCTGGAGCAGCTGGGGGTCCCCGTCCGCTGGGACCGAAATACTCTCATCGGCGACACGTACACCGATCTCGAACCCCACCAAGCCCAGGATTGGGGCTACCCGACACCCCTCGAGTTTCAGCTGGGCTACCCCTACCTGCTGACGGCGGACGACGACCGGATCGCCGGAGGTAGCGCCCCGACGCTGAGGGTGGCCAGCGACCAGGTTCAGGTGCTGTTGCGGACCTATGACGAGGGTTTCCTCTGGCAGCAGCTCTCCGGTGCCCAGAGCGTGACCTGGTTGCAGCAGGAGCGAGCCGTGGCAGCCCTCGCGGCGGCCGGTGACGGGTACGTGGCGGTGGTGCCCCGGGGCCCCTTGCTGGCATCGTCGGTCACCGGCCACCTCTCCGACATGCCCTGCCTGGACGGCGAGCGGGAGGCGGACAACCGCGCGTGGGTCCGCGAACTGTTCGCACGACTGCACGCGCTGTCCACCGGCGACGAGGAACTCGAGGTGACCGTGGTCCACGACAGCGACGAGCTGTTCAGCGTGGCGTCACCGGATCACGACCCCCTGGACCCGGCCCTGGAGGAGATCGAGGTGGCCTCGGTGGACGACGCCGAGGTGCCCGAGGCGCCCCCCGACGGGGAGCTGTACGAGTCGCCCTCTCCCCCGCCGGCCGATCCCCGACCGGTGCCCGACTGGTTCGCCGCGGGCGGAGGGCGAATCGCCTACGGGGGGCTGGCGCCCGAGACGGCGGACATGGCCCAGGCCTTCGACGAGGCGGTCTCCCTGGGATTGGACGCCCTGATGACCAGCACCGATCCGTCCCGCCTGGCCACGCTGTCCGGGGACGACCTGGCCGCCGAACAGGCGAAGTACGCCGACATCGCGGCCCTGGCCGAGGCCCAGGGGGCCCTGTGGATCGTCGGCGACTGGTTCAACGCCGAGGCGGGCGACTACCCGGAGATGGTGGGCGCCCATGGGTACCTCGGCGGCGTGCCCGCGCCCCTGCACGAGGCCCACTGGGCCGACGTGGTGATCCCGATCTACGGGGCCGTGGGGGAGACCGCGGCCGCCAACCCCGGGCTGGGCGGCCTGCACATGGATCTGGAGCTGTACAGCGGGCCGATCCAGCACCACGACGGCTGGGCGTTCTCGGACGACAGCCTGGAGGTCTTCCTCGACGGAGAGGCGGACGCCGAGCTGTCGACCGACCTGCTCGAGGCCCATCCCGGAGGACGCCTGGGCCCGCTGATCGACGCGGGACGCCTGGGCGACTACTTCGCGGCGCTGGAACAGCGGGCCTTCGAGCTGGGCGTCCGCTGCCGCGAGGCCGCCCACGCCCACGACCCCGATCTGCAGCTGATGGTCTACATGGCCGGCTTCCCCGACACCTGGTTCTACCGGGGCCTGATGCGGGGCCTGGGTACCGCCGAGGCCCCGGTGATCGTATTGACCTACGAGGGCTGGCACGGCAGGGCCATGGACGCCCTGTACGCCGAAGGTGTCCACGCGGCCCACCTGGGCGGCACCATCGTCGGCCACTGGACCCCCGACGACTTCGCCACCGCCCTGGTCTCCCTGGCCCGGGGTACGGACGGCTACTGGTACTTCACCTTCAACGACCTCAGCCTCACCAACCCCGACCCCCCGGCCCTGCACGGGGACGGCAACGAGTACTGGGTCGCCATCACCGCGGCGAACTACGAGCTGGCGACGGGGGGAGACTGACGGGATCGGGAAGGCGGGTAGGTCAACACGGCCCGCCCTTGGTGAAGCTCCAGCAGCGGATCACCGACTCTTCGTCCCCCTGGATCGTGATCGACATCCTGTGAGTCGCCCCGCTGGCCGGCTCGACCAGGGTGAACTCGTAGCTCCCCGGAGGAAGTCGACCGAAGTACGGCGTGTGACTGCCGGCGCCCTGGGCGTCGCCGCCGAGTACCCAGGTGGACCAGGGATCGGTGTTGACGGTCACGCTGATCTCCGGGGGTGCCTCCCCCGTGACCGGCGCCGTGGGTGTGGGCTCCGCCTCCCTCTCCGGCTCGTCCGCCTGCACCGGCGGGTTGTCTCCCCCCGGCGCGGTCTCGGCGGGCGGCTCGGTCGGGGGAGCCTCGACGGTGGATGGCGCCACCCGGTCCGGTTGGGAGGCGCTCTCGGCGCCCGGCGAGATGCGCTCTTCCCCTGTGGGTGTGCGGGGGGTGGG
Source organism: uncultured Rickettsiales bacterium (assembly GCA_964542165.1). GTDB lineage: Bacteria > Myxococcota_A > UBA796 > UBA9615 > CAYRNR01 > CAYTBN01. The sequence continues at coordinate 54,637 of CAZITQ010000013.1, read as the reverse complement.
CTCGACCGAGTGCGCGGTGCCCGGATCGACCTGGGCCGATCCCGGTGCCGTCCCCCGGTCCCAGGGGCGCCAGATCGCCGTGCCGAGGCCAGCCGAGAACACCAGCAGCAGCGCGAGCCCGTAGCCCGCCAGCCGTCTCCACGCCCCGCCGGGGGCGGTCCCGCCATCTGTCGCCTCTTCCCTGGGGGGCTGGGTCCGCGGCGGCAGCGTCCTCGCGCCCGGCTCCACCGCCACCGTGGCCGGCGTGGTCGATCCGGGAACGTCGCCCGGATGGGAGAGGGTGGTGGACGAATGGTCACGGACCTCCAGGCCGCCTTCACCCAGAGGCCGGATCGAACTCTCGCTCAGCGGATCCGGCCCGTCGTCGGGGGCGTCCGACAGCGAGTCGATGAACACGGGCCAACCCGTGCTGTGGGGGTCATCGGCGCTCTGCTGCTCGAGCACCTGACGCTTGACGGTCTCGAGCCGGTCGTCGCCCTCGCGGCAGGCTCGGACCAGGGCCATGAGCTCCCGGCATCCCAGCTCCGGTCCTCGGGAATCGCGCAGCCGGCGCAGGTCCCGCCCCAGTTCGTCCGCGTCGGCGTAGCGTTGTTCCCGGTCCAGGGTCAGGCACATCTCGATGGGTGTCGCGATGTCGGGGTGGATCTGTCGGAGGATCTCCAGCCGTGGCAGGTACTTGCCGGTGATGAGCAGGAACACCAGGGTCCGTGCGTCGCCGGTGTCCAGGAGCACGTGCCCGGTCAGCGCCTCGTAGAGGATCGCGCCCAACGCGAACAGGTCGGAGCGGTGGTCGATGGACCGCGGATCCTGCATCTGCTCCGGGGACATGTAGGCCAGCGTGCCCTTGGGGGCGTCCGATGCGGTGGTCTGGTACATCGCCGTGGCGAAGCGCGCGATGCCGAAGTCCATGATCTTGGCCTGCCCGGCCATCGAGACGATGATGTTGCTCGGCTTCAGGTCCCGGTGGATCAGGTTCAGTGGATCGCCGTCGCTCGAGGCCAGGGTGTGGGCGTATTGCAGCCCGTCGCAGAGCTGACCGCCCATGTCGAGCACGGCCGACGGCGGCAACCGGACCCCCCGGCCCCGCGCGACCCGGATCAGGTCCCGGAGCGTGAGCCCGTCCACGTACTCCATGGCGATGTAGTGCTGGTCGTCGACCACGCCGAACTCGTAGGTGTCCACCACGTTGGGATGCTTGAGCTGTCCGCCGAGCCGCGCCTCGTTGATCAGCGCCTTGTGCAGGGCCTGGTCCTCGCGGATCACGTCCCCGCGGATCCGCTTGATCGCCAGCTCCTTGCGGAACCCGAGCGGTCCCTCCTTGACCGCCAGGAAGACCTGGGCCATCCCCCCCTCGCCGAGGCGAGAGATCAGCTGGTACTGGCCGAAGGGCACGCCGCTGTCGGCCGGTTCGTCCATCAGGACCCGCCCCGCCCCGCGTTCGCGAGCGGGACGCCCACGATCACGGCGGCTCCCCCCACCCCGGCCAGGGTGAACCCCAGATAGCTCTGGACCCGGGAGTTCGCGTACTGCCGCGACGATTCGTCGAACTGTTCCTGGGTCTCGAAGCCGTCGGCGCCGGTGGCCAGCTGCGTCGCTCTCGCGTGCCCGCTGATCCCCAGGATCGCTCCGGTCAGCGCCATGACTCCCCCGGCGAGCATCGTGGCCTTGCCGACGTCCTGCACGCGGCGGTTGCGCAGCCGCCGCGCGACGGCCCCCTCGTCCGTCCGTTGCCAGGTTCCAGCGTCGACCTCGAAGGTGTGGAGCATGTCGACGGCCCCCAGCTCGGCCAGGTGGACCACAGCGACGCCGACCTCGCCGGCCAGCCGGACGAGGGCGGCCGCGGCAGCCTGGCGGCATGGCCCACACCCCTCGCCGTCCAGGGCCGACCTGGCCACGTCGGTCCTGGCGAAGACCGTGACCTCGTCGCCGACCGCCACATCCAGCACGCGGGTGACGAAGGTCCCGGTTCCGGTCCGCCACTGCAGCACGTGGCGTCCTGCGGCGACCGAGAGTTCGGCGCCGCCGGTCACCGCCCCTCCGTCGACCCACACATCGCCGCTCTCAACCACCCCGGGAGCGACCGAGATCCGGGCCTTCTCCGACCGGAGCGCCGCCTGGATCGCGTCCCGGAAGACCAGCTCGGGGCCCGGCGGGAATCGCGCCTCCCAGTCCAGCTGAGGATGGACCACCAGGGCCTGGCGGAACGCCTCGCGCGCCTGGTCGTCCCGCCCCACGTAGGCCAGGGCCACCCCCTGGAGGAAGAAGATCCGCGCCACGGTCGGGCCGGTGATGGGCTCGGAGACACAGGGCAGCTTGGACTCGAGCTGCTCCAGGACGGCTGTAGCCTCCTCCACCCTCACGTACAGCACGTGCTGCAGCGCCGCCTCCAGCTCTGCCTCCATCCACGATGTCGTGGCGGTCCCGCCTGGGCAGGTTGCGGACTCCACCGCCCCCGAGACGTCCACCTCGGGCACATCGGAGAGTGCCGTGTCCATGGGCCGCACGCTCGGGGAGACGGTACGTCCCGTCCCCTGCAGGTTGAATGCGGCGATCGCCCGGTCCTCGAGCACGAAGTCGGCCCCCCCGGGCCCGTAGAGCAACAGGGCGTGGCCGTCACCGGTGGACGCGCGGCTGCCCAGAGGGGCACCCAGTACCCCCAGCACGACGGCCACACCGACGAGTTCTCGCAGCGACATGCCGACCCCTGAATGCCAGTATATCAAGCGGAAACCACGCGAATCCTGGTTGGCGGCCGTTCGCGGAAACTTGGTTGGGCGGGCCCGCCCTCTGGTATCCTCGGGCACCGAGCCGAGGGCGGCGACGGGCGGGGAATGAGCGTGACATGAGGGCTCTGTTGCTGGCGATGCTTGCGCCCGCAGTGACGGTCCCATGCGGCTGCCTCGACCCCCTCTTGCCCGACATCTGGGATCCCGACGAGGACGGCTACGGCGGCGACCTGGACTGCGATCACGACGATCCCCTGCGCAACGCCATGTTGGCCGAGGACTGCTTCGACGGCATCGACAACGACTGCGACGGCCAGATCGACGAGGACGACGCCGACGACTGCTGGGACCTGGACGGGGACGGCGTGATGGGCTCGGGCCACGGACCGGACTGTGACGACCGGGATGCCAGCGTCTACCCCGGCGCGACGGAGCTGTGCGACGGCAAGGACAATGACTGCTCGGGCTACGACTCCGAGCAGGAGACCTTCGTTCCCGATGTCCAGGAGGATGGGGACCGGGATCATCACCTGGACTGCAGCCGGCTCGACGCGTCCCACCAGCAGCCCGAGAGCGACCTGGCCGAGGACGTGCTGGGGTTCGAGGACTGCGACGATGACGACCGCAACACCTACCCCGGTGCCCCCGAGTTGTGTGGGGACGAGATCCGCAACGACTGCGAGGCGGGCGACGATGAGGCCTGCGAGCCGATCCGCGGACCCCTGCTGCTCGAGGACGCCCATGCGATCTTCGTCGGCGAGGAGGACTTCGAGCAGGCCGGGATCTCCGTCGACGGCGCCGGAGACCTGGACGGCGACGGCTTCGCGGACCTGCTGATCGGCGCGCGAACCCAGCTCGGTTCGGACCGGGGCAAGGTATACGTCGAGTACGGCCCCCGGGCCGGGGAGAACCCTCTGGCCACCGCCGACGTGAGGTGGATCGGTGAGAAGGACGACCTCGCGGGCTCGTCGGTCTCCGGCGGGGCGGACATCGACGGGGACGGCTACCTGGACCTGGTGGCCGGGGCTCCCTCGGCGTTCGACACCGCGACCGACTACTCGGGGGACGTCTACGCCGTCTTCGGTCCCGACTTCTTGGGCGGCGAGTTGACCGAGACGGCGGGGACGCTCTACCTGGGCGTGGAGGTCGACGACTACGCGGGCCGCAGCGTGTCCACCGGGGACGTGGACGACGACGGCCGCGATGACGTGTTGATCGGGGCCTACCAGGCGAGCTTCGATGGGGTGATCACCGGCGGCGCGTATCTGTTCCTGGGCCGCGTTCCCTCGGGCGAGGTCGCGATGGACGCGGCGGACACCATCTTCCGAGGTGACCAGCAGGGGGACACCGCCGGGTGGGCCGTGTCCTGCGCCGGCAGCGTGGACGGCGCTGGGAACGCCGACGTCTTGATCGGCTCGGACGCGTCGTGGGATGGCCGCGGCGTGGTGTATCTCTACCCGGGACCGGTGGCGTCGGGGGAGCTGGGCCCGGCGGACGCCGAGGTGGTCTGGACCGGGGATCAACCGGGAGACAACCTGGGGTACGCGCTGGCCACCGGAGGTGACGCCAACGGCGATGGGATCGGAGATCTGCTGATCGGCGCTCCCGGGGCGTCCGGCACCGGAGCGGTCTACCTGGTGCTCGGACCGGTGGCGGCTGGTGCAAGCCTGGCGGAGGCGGACGCGAGGATCTCCGGAGTGGACAGCGGGGAACGAGCCGGCTCCGCCGTGGCGTTCGCCGGGGATGTGGACTGCCGGGAGCACCACGAGATCCTCGTCGGTGCGCCGAACGCCTACTCGGAGACCGGGGTGGTCTATCTTCTCGGCGGCAGCGAGGTCGAACCGCTGACCGGGGAGTTCTCGCTCTTCGACCGACGGGACGCCGTGCTCAGCGGGGAATCGGCCGGGGACAGCGCGGGGATCTCGGTCGCGGGCGCGGGCGACGTCAACGGCGACGGCTGTGACGATATCCTGATCGGTTCGGCCAACGCCCGGGAGTACCGGGGGACCGTATACTTGTTCTACGGTGGGCAGGCGGCCGAGTAGCCGCGGCAAGGGGTCCGGCGATGCTGCGGCCCACACGGGGGAGAATCTCCATGTACAGACGACGATGGCTGGCCGAACTCGTGCGGGTGTGCGCGGCGATGTCACTGATCGCTCTGGTCACCGGCTGCCCGGCGGGTGACGACGACGACTCTGCGGATGAGGGCTGGACCTGGGTCGATCCGGCCGAATCCAGCCCCTTCGGGCAGACGTGGGCCGATTGGGCCGCGGCCTCCTGGAACACCATCACCGGGATTCCAGCGGCCACCAATCCGCTGTTCGGGGGGGACTGCACCCAGGGTCAGTCGGGCGACGTCTGGTTCCTCGCGGGCAGCTTCGGCGGCGAGGAGACGCGCAACTGCACCATCCCCCACGGCAAGGCGATCCACATCCCGGTGCGCAACACCATCGGCTTCGCCTGCCCCGAGCTGTTCGGACCCGAGGACTGCGCCTGGGCCGATGCCGAAGGCCTCGAGGGCCTGGTCGCCGACTGGCCGCCGGACGGCGTGGTACCGGCCATGTGGGTCGACGTGGACGAGACCCCGTTGGAGGGCATCGAGTCCTACCTCGTCCACAGCAGCGCGTTCGAGATGGCCTACCCCACGGACGCCAACAGCATCTTCTACATCGAGGACGCGGACTTCGACTGCGGGCAGCCGTGGTTGGAGGGCAACGAGTGTGACTCCGAGGCCGGTGCGCCCAAGCTCGCCGCGACCGCAGGTTACTACCCGATGGCGGCCCCACCGCCCGTGGGCAATTACACGCTCCACTTCCGCACCGAGAACGAAGACGCGTCCTGGGTGATCGACATCACCTACAACCTGACCGTCGAGTGAGCATCGGGACCGGGGGAGGGGACGGACCCGACGGGACCGACGCCCCGTCGGGATCCCAGAGATTGCCTAGCGCGGCGCCACCTCGGACAGGATCAGCGCCCCGCCCTCGAAGGTCCCGCAGTCGGGGAACTCCAGGGCGGGCAGGCAGGCGGGGGCCAGACGGGCGATGCGGGCGGTGTCGGCGCAGAGCGCTCCCGACTCGTCCCACTCGGCCTCGAGATCCCACGGCTCGAAGTCGCCGCGGATCCCCACGTCGTCGTAGAAGTTGACGGCGGTGCCGTCCACGGTGTGGGGGGTGCCGTCGCCGCAGTAGTCGGCGCGCATCATCCGGGTGCACGCCTGGTGGTGACCCGCCAGGGGGATGGTGAAACAGCCGCCTTCGTCGCAGATCTCGTGTTCCGCCCAGGGGCGGTAGCCTGCCTCCACGCACTTGGCCAGCACGAAGCCGTGGCAGGCGAAGGTGAACAGGCTCTCGTCGTCCACGTGACCGCCTCCACCGTCCTCGCCCTCCGCCAGGTTCCATACGCCGGGTAGGGCGATGGCGGGGACCCGGGCGCCGTCGTCGGCCACACCGCAGAGGGGCTCATACCCACCGTCGATGTGGGTGCGGATGGACACGTCGTAGAGGAACACGTCGTCCAGCACGGGCTGACCATGGTTGAACAGGCCGTCGATCCGCAGGTGGACCGACGACTCGTCCTCCAGGTACCCCTGGAAAACGGCGTCCACGAAGTCGGTGGGGACCAGCGGCACGCCGTAGTTCCCCAGGCCCCGCAGCGCGCTGCCGTCCAGCTGGGTCAGCGTCGAGAAGAACAGGGGATGGTAGAGGGGCTGCATCTCGACGGCCATCAGCTGCTGGCCGCCGACCTGGGGCCGGTTCAGATCCCGGCCGTTGAGATCCCGTCCGGGGATCAGGTCCACTCTTTCGATGACACCCACGGGGGCGAGGATCTGGTCGAGGAGCAGCTGCTCGCCCACGTCGATGACGCCCACGTCCTCGAAGAGGTCGACCATCTCGAACTCCTCCTGGGCCGCGGCGGGCGCCGCGATCGAGGCGGCAAGCGCAAGCACCCCACCGGACAGACAACGTTTCAAGGATTGCTGCAAAGCCATGAGAGAACTCCCTTCCTGCGGACGGGCGGACCATCCGCCCCCGCCGTGGTCGGGGGTACACCGAGAGGGGGGGAGTCCTTACAGGGAGGAGAACGACGTCAGGACGCGCGACGGCGCAGGAACAGGGCAATCAGGCCGAGGGCCAGCACCCCGCTGGACGGGAGCGTGCGGCCGCCGGTCTGCGTGCAGGTGCAGTTGCCCTCCAGGCTCGTACCCTCGGTGTCGACCGGCTCGTTGATGGTGTCGTCGTCGCCGGTGTCATCGTCGCCCGTCGTGTCGTCGTCGCCGGTGTCGTCGTCGGCCGTGTCGTCGTCGCCCGTGTCGTCGTCGTCGTCGGCACCGTCGGGCGTTCCGCCGACCTGGATCTCGGCCTCGATGGGGCGCACGTTGCGCCCGGTGGCGGTGAGGTAGAGCACCTCGTCGGCGCTGCTGTCGACCTCGAAGGAGAGCACGCCGGTCTCGTCGGTGGGCCCGACGGCGAACACCCCCTCGTCGGACGTGAGCGCCACGACGATCCCGTCCCGGGCGGCGCCGCCCTCGGTCACGGTCACCGAGAACTCGGTCTCGCCCCGGGGCACCGCCGGTGGGTAGCTCACCTCCACGTCCACCGGCGCCTTGGTCCACAGGTTCAGCTCCGGATCCCCGTACAGCATGGACGCCAGGTATTGCTCCATCTGGTGGAATTCGTCGTAGTAGCGCAGTCGCCCCGCCTCCACCGCCTCACCCATGGTGCAGACCTCGTGGTCCCCGGTGTCGAGGAAGACGTGGCCGTAGAAACCCCGGCGCAGGGCCGAGCGCCAGTGGGCACAGTAGGAACAGCTCACCGTCTGGCCCACGAAGGCCACCCCGCCGCGGACGTTGCCCGGCGAACCGGCCTTCATCCACTGCTCACCGCCCGCGTTGGGCGAGCCGAGGGTGCAGCAGGTGTACGAGACCAGGACCGGGAGCATGGGGCCGTTGTCGATGTCGGCCGGGACCACGTTGAATCCGTTCCAGCCCACCGTTCCGCCGATCTGGCCGTGGAACCCGGAATAGGCGAGGCCGTCCAGCAGCAGTCCCTCCAGAACCTGGGTCTGGTTGGGGGTGGTGGACACCGACAGGATGTGGACGTTGTCGAAGTCCGAGGCGGTCATCAGCGCCGCCTCCCACTGGGCGTCGCCGAAGTAGTGGAGCCAGTCGTCGTCGTCGTGGTCCTCGGCGATCAGCAGGGCGGCTCCCTTGTAGTAGGACCCGTCGGTGGTGGGCGTGCGCTCGTAGATCAGGGTCTTTTCGACCATCAGTTCGATCTGGGTCAGCGACGAGGCGGGGAAGCGGCCCACGTGGAGCTCGATGAACTGGTCGCCGTCCACGTTGCCGTAGGGGCAGTCGGTCAGGGCCCAGTTCTGCTGGGGCATGGCCACGTTGCCGCTGTCGCCGGCGATGAGGACGTACTCGGGGGCAGGATCCCAGCTCTCCACGGCGTCCTGGATGTACTCCTGGATCTGCAGCGCGGCGTAGCCGGTCTCGCTGAGGGGGACGATGCGGGCGAGCATGCCCTTGCGGGTCTTCCACTCGGCCAGGGGCTCCAACCCGGGGACGAAGGCATCCGGAGCGATGATCAGGTAGCGCGCCCCGTCCGTCTGCGCGCCCGCGGTGGGTGTGCCGAAGAGCGCCAGGGCCAGCCCCAACGCGATCCATCGTGCGCTCGCCATGCGTGCCTCCCGTCCGCCGAAAAGAGTAGCACGCGAGGATGGGATCTCAGTCTTCGAACTTGCCCTGGATCGCGTAGGTCTCCCCCGGGGCGACCGAGAACAAGAAGAGTTCGTTCGCGGGCTCGGCGCAGCCACCGCACTCCAGGAGGGCCTTGTGGCTTCCCGCCTCGACGGTGTGGCTGGCGATGGGGGTCTTGCCGATCTCGATGCCGTCGACGGAGACCGTGGCCCAGGGTGTCGACTGGATCCGCAGGAATCCCCGCCCCTGGGGATCGCCCCCCGCCTCGTCGTCACCGGCGATCTCGGTGGCCAGGGGATCCATCGGACCCTCCTGACCGAAGTCGTTGACCACGCTGATGTGGGTGTCGCCTTCCTCCACGAAGAAGGTGCGCTCGAGCTCGTCGTTGCCCTCGCAGGGGCCGCACTTGAGCACCATGGTGTGGTAGCCGGCGTCGATGGGCTTGCTCTTGAGCGGGGTGTTGCCCATCAGCGCGCCGTCGACGAAGACCACGGACCAGGGTTTGGAGTTGACCGTCAGGTACGACTTGCCGGACTCGGTTCCCGCCCCGGCGACCTCCCAGGCCTCGGGATCCGTCGCGACCTCGTTCCCGCCGCCGGTGGTCGCGAGCGCGGCGCCTTCCCCGCCGATGAAGGTCGTGTTCGCGTGGCTGTGCACCTCTCCGGCAGCGACGGTGAAGGTGAGGGTGTCCTTCTGGGGCATCGGGCAGAAGACGCACTCGAGCACCACCGAGTGCTCCCCGGGGGAGACGGCGTACTTGCGCACCGGGGTGTTGCCGATCAGCACCCCATCCAGCGTGACCGACGCCCGCTGATCCGCCTCCAGGGTCATGAAGGCCCAGTCGGCGTCGATGTCGTCGCCGCCACAGCCGGGCAACAGGGCGCCCGTCAGCGGGACGATCAGGGCGACGAGGGTGAGCGAAAGGGTGCCACGCAGGTTTCGCATGCGCGGATTCTAGCCCGAAACCTCGGGCTGAAGCCGAAAGGTGGGATCACGGAGCACTACTTGTTCTCCTCGACCCAGTTCGCCATGTCCGTGAAGTTGGTCTTCACGTTGGAGCAGGCCATGCCGAACGCATCGGATACGGAGATGTCGCCCATCTTGAGGCCGGACCACGACGACAGCAGGCGCACGGACTGGGTGCCGTCCCCGTAGGGCGCCATGATCTCCATCGAGTACTGTTGCTCGAGGGTGGAGGTGTCCAGGTTGGTCGCCGCCGGTTCGGGCATGTAGGCCCGCACCAGAACCAGGGGCTGGCCGGTGCCGTCCCAGTCCGGGATCCGGCGGACCTGCATCACGTTGTAGTACGAGGCCTGGTCCAGCACCGCGTCGATGGCGCAGGCGTAGGTGTAGCTGAACAGGTGCTTCTCGCCGGCCAGGAAGGCGTCCCGGTCCGTCTCCTCGACCACCTCGTAGTCCAGGAAGGTGTTGGGGTAGACCACCGCCAGGTCCGCGTGCAGCACGGCGGCGACCAGATCCTCCACGGGCGCGTCCATCACCTGGGCGTGGGTGACCGAAGCGATGTCGGTGGGATCGCGGGTGTACTCGCAGAAGTCGGCCAGGTCGCAGGCGGTCAGATCGGGCATCCGGAAACACTCGCCGGTGCCCTCGTCCACGTACTCGTCCATCCGACCCAGCAGGGCCCGGAGGGAGGGCTCGAGGATCTCGTCGTGGCGGTGGAAGGTGCCGTACACGGTGTCCGAGGTGGCCAGCTGGGTCAGGTCGACCGGGATCTCCTCCGGGGGCGGCGCCTTCCGGCATCCGAGGGAGGACCCGATCAGCAGCACGGCGGCGGCGGCGAGCAGGGAGCGGGTGGCGAGCGTTCTTCGCATGCGGTCCTCGAGGGCGTTTTATTGGACTTTGTGTCCTCGTTGTCCAAAATCCTGGGCTTTCACCCCGGCGCGGGTCAAGTACCGATCGCCTACAGGCCGGCCGATCACCCCGGCGGATCCACCGCATCGAGTCTGGTATACAGGTCCGGGAGGGAGCGCCGTGCGCCGGATCCTTATCGCCCTGGGAGTGCTGCTCGTCGTGGACGTGGCGCTGCTGTTCGCCGGCCCGGACGGCGAGGTGGTCGAGACCGGGGACGCGGTGCGGGTGGGACTGGTCTTCGACGTGGGCGGCCGCGGGGACAAGAGCTTCAACGACTCGGCCTTCGCCGGGTTGATGCGGGCCCGGGACGAGCTGGGGATCGCCGCCGAGTACATCGAGCCCGCCGACGGATCCGACCGGGAGAGCGCCCTTCGGATCTTCGCATCGCGGGGATTCGACCTGATCATCGGCACCGGGTTCATCTTCACCGACGACGTGACCCTGCTGGCCGAGGAGTACCCCGACGTACCCTTCGCCTGCGTGGACTACGCGCTGCGGGTGGACGACGACGGCAACGTGGTGCCGCCACCGGCCAACGTGGCCGCGCTCAAGTTCCGGGAGGAGCAGGGCTCGTTCCTGGTGGGCGCGGTCGCGGGGCTGTCCAGCGAGTCGGGCCGGGTGGGGTTCGTGGGCGGGATGCCGGTGCCCCTGATCAAGCGCTTCGAGGCGGGGTACCGGGCGGGCGTGACCCACGTGTGCTCCGACTGCGAGGTGGTGAGCAACTACGCCGGCGTGTCCCACACGGCCTTCAAGGACCCGGGCAAGGGCAAGGAGCTGGGTCTGGCTCAGTACCGCTCGGGCGCGGACGTCATCTACCACGCGTCGGGATCCACGGGGCTGGGGGTGTTCGAGGCGGCGAGGGAGACGGGCCTCTACGCCATCGGCGTGGACTCGGACCAGTACCACGAGATGCCCGGTCACGTGATGACCTCGATGGTCAAGCGGGTGGACAACGCCCTGTTCGCCATCATCGAGGACGTGGCGGCGGATCGCTTCGAGGGCGGGATCCACTCCTTCGGCCTGGCCGAGGACGGGGTGGGGTACGTCCACGACGACAACAATCGAGAGCTGCTGTCGACCTCCGTGGTCGAGTCGGTGGAGCGGATCCGCGAGCAGATCATCGCGGGGGAGCTGGATGTCCCTGACGAGATCCCCTGAGGGCGCCGCGGCAGCGGTCGCGGGCGCCGCGCCGGCGGTGCGCCTGGTCGACGTGACCAAGCGCTTCGGCCCCATCGTCGCCAATCGCAGGGTGAACCTGACGGTCGAGGCCCGCTCCGTCCACGCCATCGTGGGCGAGAACGGCGCGGGCAAGTCGACCCTGATGAAGACCCTCGCCGGGGTCCACCGGGCCGACGAGGGGGAGATCTGGCTCTGGGGCGAGCGGATCCTGCGCCACGACCCCAACGTGGCCATCCGCCACGGGCTGGGCATGGTCCACCAGCACTTCATGCTCGTGGAGCCGCTGACGGTGGCCGAGAACCTGGTGCTGGGCCTGGAGCCCACTCGCGGGGGGCTGCTCGATCTCGGGGCCGCCGCCCGGGCGGTGGAGGAGCTCGGGGAGACCTACGGCCTGCCGGTGGATCCCCGCCGTCCGGTGGAGGAGCTTTCGGTCGGCGAGCGCCAGCGGGTCGAGATCCTCAAGGTGCTCTACCGGGGGGTTCGGATCCTGGTGCTCGACGAGCCCACGGCCGTGCTCACGCCTGGGGAGGTGGACGGCCTGTTCCGGATGTTGCGGACCTTCGTCGAGGGCGGCAGGACGGTGATCCTGATCACCCACAAGCTCGACGAGGTGATGGACATCTCCCAGCGGGTGACCGTGATCCGCAGGGGCGAGGCGGTGGGGGAGGTGGCCACGGCGGACACGAGCCCCCGGGAGCTGGCCCACTGGATGGTGGGTCGCGAGGTGGTGCTGCCGGGGGCCGACTCCCGCCGGGACGCGGACGCGGTCGCGGGCGCGGATGCCGAACCAGCGCTGGAGCTGGACGGGGTGACGGTGGCGGGGGCCGGACGGCCCGCCGTGGACCGGATCTCCCTGGGGGTCCGGCCGGGGGAGATCGTCGGCATCGCCGGGGTGCAGGGCAACGGGCAGAGCGAGCTGCTGGAATGCATCGCCGGCCTGAGACCGCTGGCGTCGGGGGCGATCCGGATCCGCGGGCGACAGATCGGCGCGCTCACGCCCCGTCAGCGGATCGAGGGCGGGCTGGCCCACATCCCCGAGGATCGCCATCGGCGGGGCCTGGTCCTCGACTTCTCCCTGGCCGACAACCTGATCCTCGGCCGCCACCGTCGTTTCGGTTCCCCTGTGGCCCTGGCCCAGGGCGCCATCGACCGGCGGGCCTCGACCCTCATCGAGCGCTTCGACGTGCGCCCACCCCTGGCCGAGGCCCCCGCCGGCGCCCTGTCCGGGGGGAACCAGCAGAAGGTGGTGGTCGCCCGGGAGATCACCGATGGGCCGGCGGTGCTGCTGGCCGGACAGCCGACCCGGGGGGTGGACATCGGCGCGATCGAGGCGATCCACGACCAGCTCCGCGCGGCCCGCGACGGGGGCCTGGGGGTGCTGCTGGTCTCGGCGGACCTCAACGAGCTTCTGGCCCTGAGCGACCGGATCGCGGTGATGCACAGGGGTCGGTTCGTGGCCGTGCTCGACGCGTCCGACGCCTCCATCGAACGGCTGGGCGAGCTGATGCTCGGCGCGGAGGGGACGGAGTGAAGGCCCGGGCCGTGGAGCTGCGCACGGCGCTGGTGGCGCCGGTGACCGCCCTGCTGGTCGCCTTGCTGGCCTTCGATCTGCTGGTGCTCGCCTACGGGGCGTCGCCGTTGCGGGTGCTCCGGGTGATGATCGAGGGTACCTGGGGCAATCCGTACGGGGTGGGCCAGGTGCTGTTCAAGGCCACGCCGCTGATCTTCACGGGTCTGGCGGTGGCCATCCCCTTCCGGGCCGGGCTCTTCAACATCGGCGCCGAGGGGCAGGTGGTGATGGGGGCGCTCGCAGGGGCGCTGATCGGCATGTGGTTGCCCGGCGGGACGCCGTGGCTGCTGGCGATCCCGCTGGTGGCCGCCGCCGCCGCCCTGGTGGGGGGCGGGTACGGTGCCCTGCCCGGGGCGCTGAAGGCCCGCTTCGGGGCCCACGAGGTGATCACCACGATCATGCTCAACTTCGTGGCCCTGGCCCTGGTCAACTACCTGGTGGCCACCCACTTCCACGAGCCCGAGACCCTGCACACGGCGCCCATCATCGAGGGCGCGCGCCTGAGCCGGCTGGGAGCCTTCCTCCCGGCGCTCCACGGCAGCGCCGCCAACACGGCCTTGCTGTGGGCCCTGGGTGGCGCAGGCCTGGTGGCCTGGCTGCTCTTCCGCACGCCGTTGGGGTACGAGATCCGCGCCGTCGGCCTGAGTCCACCGGCGGCGGAGAACGGCGGCATCTCCCTGCTGCGGGTGTCCACGGTGGCCATGGCCATCGGCGGCGGCTGCGCGGGGCTGGTCGGCGTGAACTTCGTGCAGGGCTACAAGTACTACTTCGAGGACGGGTTCTCCGGCGGGGTGGGGTTCATGGGGATCGCGGTGGCCCTGCTGGGCCGCAACCACCCCCTGGGCGTGGTCCTGGCGGCGCTGCTGTTCGGCACCCTCTCCCAGGGCGGGCTGGTGATCAACGCCCTGGTGCCCAAGGAGATCGTCGAGATCCTCCAGGCGGTGATCATCCTGGTGGTGGTGGTGGCCAGCCGCGAGGTGCGGTCGATCCTGCTGCGGGCGGGAGGGGGGCGCTGATGGAGGCCTTCCTCTCCCTGGCCTTCCTGGTCCAGATCGTCCGGATCTCGGTGCCCTACGTGCTCGCATCCCTCGGGGGCACGTTCTCGGAGCGGGGCGGCACGGTGAACATCGCGCTGGAGGGCATCATGCTCACCGGCGCCTTCGGCTTCGTGCTCGGGGCGCATCTGACCGGGAGTCCGGTGCTCGGGCTGCTGGTGGGCTGCGGTTCGGGCGTCGCGCTGGCGGCCCTGTTCGCCCTGGCCACGCTGCGCTTCGGGGCGGACCAGATCGTGTGCGGCGTGGCGATCAACCTGCTCGCGGTGGGGGTGACGCGCTTCGCGCTGAAGATGGTGTGGGACTCGTCGTCCAACTCCGCCCGGGTGGAGTCCATCGAGCCCCTGGTTCGCGCCGAGGGCACCACGGGGATCGTGCTCGGAGTCCTCACCCATCCGCTGATCCTGCTGGCGGTGGCACTGGTCGCGGGCGGCCACGTCCTGCTTTTCCGTACCCGCTTCGGCCTGCGCCTGCGGGCCTGCGGGGAGCACCCCCACGCCGCCGCCAGCCTGGGGATCAAGGTCCGCTGGATGCGGCTGTACGGCGTGCTGCTCTCGGGATTGCTCGCCGGTCTGGCCGGCGTCTGGCTGGCCTCGGACCAGCACCAGTTCACCGACAACATGACCGGCGGCCGGGGCTACATCGCGCTGGCGGCGATGATCGTGGGCAAGTGGCGGCCCGGTCTGGCGGCCGTGGCCTGCCTGCTCTTCGGAGCCGCCGACGCGGTCCAGATGACCCTGGGCGGCGCCGGCATCGCCATCCCGTCCCAGTTCCTGCAGATGCTGCCCTACCTGCTCACCATCGTCGCCGTGGTCGGGTTCATGGGCCGCGCTCGGCCGCCGGCGGCCGTGGGCCAACCGTACGAGGACTGATCCCCCGGGGCGACCGCCGGATCAGTCGGTGTACAGGTCCCGCAAGAACGTGGCGTAGCCCACGGCTCCGCCCAGGCCTGCGTTCATGCGCCAGAGCAGGTCGCCGTTTTCGTCCACCTCGTCGATCTGGCCCTGGGCGGAGAACGTCACCAGGGTGTTGCCCGAGTCCATCCGGGCCACGTCGCCCAGGCTGAAGGAGAACACGCAGGGATCGGGGGTGTAGGACCACACGAGCTCGGCCTCGAAGCTGTCCTCGTCGTAGGCGTACTCGCGGACGTCCGAGCAATAGGTCTGCTCGCTGCCGTTGACGAACATGACGATCGAGTCGTCCAGGCGCTCGAACTGGTGGTTGCGCTCGAAGAAGTCGGTGTTGCCGCCGTCGAGGACGAAGTCGCTCTCGTCGCCCCCCATGCTCCACAGCAGCTCGCCGCTCCCGCGGTCGACCTTGAGCAGGCACTCCAGGCCCAGCGACGACACGTACAACGCGTCCTCGTCCTCGTAGTAGTCGATGGCGTTGAAGTGGGCGAAGGTGGTGCCCGGGCCGCCGGCCCCGCCGGAGTCGAAGTCCTCCCAGACCGACCAGATCTCCCGCTCCTCGCCGTCGGGGCTGACCTCGATCAGCCGATCCCCGTCCACACCGTCCTGAACGTCGTACTCGATGTAGGTGATCCCGTCGTCGGGCATCACGGTGAAGTCGTGGTGGCCCTCCTCCACCGTCCGGGAGACCACGTCGGTCCCGTCCAGGCTCACGCGGATCAACTTCTGGGGCGTGTCGCCGGGGGGGGTGTTGTAGAGGTTGACGCTCCAGAAGACCACGTGCTGGCGGTCGGCGGACAGGTGGGCTCGGCTGACCTGGAAGTCCTCGCTCGGAGCCTCGTACCACCACACGTAGTCCCCGTCCCGGTCGAGGATTACCGCGGCGGGCGAAGAGGCGAACAGGGAGGTGACCAGGTACCCGTCCTCCACCTCGCCGAGGGCTTCGGCGGTGAACTCCGGGAGCCCGCCCGGTGCGGTGCCGGTGGAGATCGTGCCCGGGTCGCTGGTGAAGGTCTCGCCGCCAGCCTCGGCCACGACCCGGTAGTGCGCCTCCGTGGACGGCTTCATCCCCAGCAGCACCGTCCGGTACGGGGGCTCGCCCGTGAGGTCGGCGGGGGCCGTCCTGCCGTAGGTCTCCTCGGGTCCGAACTCGACGTACGCAGCGTCGGGCTCCGACAGGTCCACCGTCCACTCGACGGTGATGACCGTGGAGATGACCTCGCTGACCTCGGCCGCGACGTCGAACGCTCCGCTCCCTCTGGCGGTGTCGCCCGTACAGGCGGGCAAGAGGAGCGCGAGCAGCAGGGGGAGGAGCCCGAGGAGGGCCGGGATACCGGCGTGGCCGGGCCTGCGGAGCCCGGTCACTGGGGCGGCTCCGGGAGGCAGCAGTAGGGGGTGGCGGACGGGCAGCCCAGCTGGGGGAATCCGGGGGCCCCCGGGGGAGGTTCGCCGTCGCAGTCGTCTTCGACGGCCGCGCAGCTCCCCATGAGGGCGTCCTCGCACTGGTCGGTGTCCACGCAGCAGGTCATCCCACCGTCGCAGGTGCCCGCGCTGTCCTGGGGGTCGAATCCACCCAGGCAGTGGTCGGGGCTCTCCTCGCAGACCCCCGTGAGGTCGATGGGCATCTCCGGGGGACCGAAGGAGACCGTGCAGGGATCGCCGGTCGCCGTGTCGTCGTCGTCGCCGGTGTCGTCATCGTCGTCGCCGGTGTCGTCATCGTCGTCGTCATCGGTCCACATGTCATCGTCATCGCCGGCCGAGCCGGTGTCGTCGTCGCCGCTCGCGTCGTCGTCCGTGACCAGTCCTCCTCCGGGGCAGGCGGTCGCGAGCGCGGTGGACAGGGTGAGCAGGAACGTCGCGAGCAGCGGCCGGTACATGGTTTCTCCCATCGTGGGTTCGCGTTCTCGACGCCCGAAGGCGCAGGTTCGGCCATCGGGGTCTATCGACCCGGGAGCCGGCGGGAGGTTAACCGCTTCGGGGGTGTTTTTCGGTCCGGCGCCCGCGTCAGTCCAGCTTCCCGTGCTTCCTCACCTCCTTGCTGCGCAGGAAGCGGGCCACGTCGTCGTACTGCCGGGACTGGTTGGCGAATTCCACGTAGCGGGCGGCCCGGGTGAGCCATTCGTGGGTGGAGGCGGCGAGGTCCTCGAGGGCCTCGCGGAAGTGCTCCATACGCAGGGGGGGCTCGCCGCCGGTGGACAGGGCCTCGTCGATGACCCGGTCGGTCGCCTGCTCGACCCAGGCTTCGAGATCCGCGCCGCTGAACAGGGGGGCGGCCTTGGCCAGGGCCTTGCGGTCGATGCCGCTGGCGGGGCGGTCGCCCAGGTGGATCTCCAGGATCCGGTTTCGACCCTCCCGGTCCGGGGGCGGAACGAACAGGGAGCGGTCGAATCGTCCCGGGCGGCGCAGGGCCTCGTCCAGGTCCCACGGGGCGTTGGTTGCGGCGAGGACCAGGACCCCCTCGTTCTCCGAGCCGATGGCGTCCAGCTCCTGGAGCAGCTGGTCCACCAGGGAGCGCGAAGCCTGACCTTTCTGGTGCCGGCGGGCGTAGCCGATGGCGTCGAGCTCGTCGACGAACAGCACGCAGGGTGCCTTCGTGCGGGCCCGCTCGAAGGCGTCGTGGAGGTTGCGCTCGCTCATGCCCAGCCAGGGATCGAGGATCTGCTCGATGCGGACGTTGAGGAAGGGCAGCCCGCACTCACCGGCGGTGGCCCGGGCGAGCAGGGTCTTGCCACAGCCCGGCGGGCCGTACATCAACACGCCACCGCCCGCCTTGCGCCCGTACTTCGCGTACAGGTCGGGTCGCTTGGTGGGCAGGATGATCATCCGGTGGATGACCTTCTTGACCTCCTCCAGGCCGCCCACGGCCGTGAAGTCGAGGGTCTCCTCGTCGAACTCGAAGGGGGACGGTTCGTCGTCGTCGCGGCGTCCCCCACCCACGGCCGCCAGCCGGACCACCCCCGCCTGCTCCAGCAACGTCTCGGCCTGGGAGCGCAGGGCCGCGACCCCCTCCACGATTCCGACCCGGTCCGCCCGGTCCAGGAATCGCAGCGCTTGACCCGGCTCGTCCGCGCCCACCGCGGCCTCCGCCGCCGTCAGCAGGGCATCGTCGGGGAGGACGGAGGCCTCCAGGAGGGTGCGGAACTCCGCCGTGGCAGCGGCCGGATCGCCCTCTTCCACCAGCGCCTCGGCCAGCATCCGCCGCAGCACGTGGTTGTCCGGGGTCAGCTCCAGGGCCTGGCGCAGGGCATCGGTCCGCTCGCTCATCGGAATCGCCTCCGGGCCAGCCAGCGCCGAAGCAGCGGCGGCACGACCCAGGTGTAGATGCAGTACGCGAGGTAGGCCCCCGCGAAGAGCACGGCGGCCGCGTCCAGGCCCGCGAAGCGCAGGCCGAAGAAGATCACCATCGCCCCGATCCAGAAGGGCACCATGCCGATGCGGTACAGGGGGCGGACGGGCCACATCAGGGGATGGGCCGCGAGCTGGGCCTCCCGGGCGAGCTGCGCAACGGGGGACTGGGCGCCGGGGTGCACGGCCGCGCTACGGATCGAGCGGTCGGCCGCGTTGACGTCGCCTGCGTCCCAGCGCGTGATGCCGTGGACCATCTGCCCGCTGGGATTGTCCGCGTCCGCGGCCAACAGCTGTTGCGAGAGGGCTTCGGCCGCCCGGGTGTCGCCCCGCAGGTGAGCGACCTTCATCCGGGCCTCCACCACGTGGGTGGACCCGGGTTCCAGCGCCGCCGCCCGTTCCAGCAGGCGATCCGCCTTGTCCAGCTGGGTCGCTTCGGCGACGGTCATGGCGTATTCGCACAGCAGGGTGGGGTTCTCGGGGTCGTCGCGCAGGGCCGCCAGGAAGGCGCGTTCGGCCTCGGCCAGGTCTCCACCCTCCCGGTGGGCCATGCCCAGGGCCATCCGCAGCGGCGGCCAGTCCGGGGCGAGGGAGAGCCCCTTCTCCGCAGCCAGGCGGGCCTCGTCGTGGCGGGTCATCTCGTGGAACGCCAGGGAACGCAGCAGCCAGGCCACCGGCGCCTCGGCCGCGTCCCCACCCGCGTCCGCCAGCACCTCGAGGCAGCGGTCGGGACGGGAGACCGAGAGGTAGTGTTCGGCCAGGGTCAGGGGGGACTCGGGTGCGCCCGCCATCACTCCTCCGTCAGCGTGTCCACCAGGGCCATCACGGCGAAGAGGTAGATCCCCTGGAAGAATCCGATGCCGAAGACCGCTCCGAGGCCGTAGACCCACAGGGAGGCGTAGCGGCCCTGGTGGCGGTAGGCGTGGATCCGGTCCGGCGTCCCCTGCCAGCGCCGGTAGAGCAGCCACAGCAGGACGCCGCCCAGCTTGCTGACCAGCCGGATCAACCGTTTGCCCAGGCGCTCGTCACCGTCCCACAACGCGTGGAACAGCCCCACACCCACGCCGACGGCCAGCAGCGCCAGCACGCCCACCCAGACGACCTTCAGGCGCTCGGCGGCGGAGCACCCCAGGCGACGGGCGTTCTCCTGGGCGATGAACAGCAGCGGCAGCACGCCGCCGAAGAAGCCGATCCAGAGCTGGGAGCCCAGGCGCCAGGGGAGGGGGTCCGGCGCACTCCCCGTTCCCGGTGCGATGCTCGGCTGAAGGAGATCGTCTCCATCGCGGGGCTTGTCGGATGGGCGGTACCCCGCCTCTCCTTCGCCTGTCGGATCGCTCATGGGTCCCCCGTGCGCCGGTGACCTTAGCACAGGGATTTCTGCCCGTGCCCCTGTCCCGCAAACCCGCTATCGTGGAAACCGGACGGAGGAGAAGATGGGCTCCCGAAACAAGTTCGTGATGTGGATCGCGGCGCTCTTCCTGGTGGTCGGTTGTCCGCTCCCGGAGGAGCAGCCCTGGTGGGACGACGACGACGCCGGTGACGACGATGCCGGCGACGACGACACCGGCGACGACGACACCGAACCCACCGACATCTGCGACGACGCCCCAGGTGACATCCTCTGCGACGCCAACACGGCGGTGTTCTGCGACATGAACGGCGACGTGGACCACACCGAGGAGTGCGACGGCGCCGCTGGGGAGTTCTGCCTCTTCGGGACCGGCTGCGTGGTCTGCTACCCGGGCACCTACGACTGCGACGGGTTCGACGTGCTCGAGTGCCTGCCCGACGGATCGGGGTACCAGGTGGTGGACACCTGCGAGGAGGAGCTGGGCGAGGTCTGCACCAACGGCGAGTGCGTGCAGCTTTGCGACCTGGCCGAGCAGACGGACTCGACCATCGGGTGCCGGTTCTACGCCGTCGACATGGACCAGCACGACCTGGGGCCCGAGACCATCCAGTACGCGGTGGCCCTGTCCAACGTCCACGACACCCTCACCGCCACCGCGTCTGTGGAGACCAGCGACGGCGCCACCTGGACGCCGGTCTGGAGCGCCCAGGTCGGACCCCAGCAGCTGGTCACGGTGAACCTCAATGACGCGCACGTGGACGAATCGGCGTTCCACGATGAAGGCGCCTACCGGATCACCAGCTCGATCCCGATCATCGCCTACCAGTTCAACCCGGTGGACGGCGCCTCGTCCTACCTCTCCGATGCCTCGCTGTTGCTGCCGGTGTCCGCGTACGACAGCGTCTACCGCATCCCCGGATGGCGCCAGGCGGTCGACAACACCGGTACCATCCAGCACAGCTCGCTCAACGTGGTCGCCAGCGTGGACAACACGACGGTGGTCGTGACCCCGTCCATCACCACGGCCGGGGGTTCGGGGATATCCCCCGCCGGCCCCGGCCAACCCGTGACCATCCAGATGGACGAGGGCGACTACTTCCAGATCGCCAGCGATCAGGACCAGGCCGCCCTGGCGGGGACGTTGATCGAGACCTCGCCGACCACGCCGGTGGCGGTGTTCGCCGGGCACGAGTGCGCGCTGATCCCCACCACCGACTGCTGCTGCGACCACCTGGAGGAGCAGATCTTCGGCATCCAGACCTGGGGCGAGTCCTACGTGGCCGCCCGCATCCCGCATCGGGGGCCGCCCCCCGAAGAGGGCCTGTGGCAGGTGGTGGCCGGCAACGACCCGGTGGACCTGACCTTCGAGGCCCACGCCGAGGTGACGGGGCTGCCCGGGGCGGTCTCCCTGGCGGCCGGCGAGGTGGCCGAGTTCTGGGTCTCCGGCTCCACGGGGAATCCCGGGGACTTCACGGTGAACGGAACCGACGCCTTCCTGCTCACCCAGTACATGATCTCCGCCTACGCGTCCCCGGATCCCAACCTCGGGGACCCGGCGATGGTCCAGACGGTCCCGGTGGAGCAGTACCTGGACTCCTACGTGGTGCTGGTGCCCAGCACCTGGCAGAACGACTACATGATCATCACCCGACCCATCGGCGCCCTGGTCGCCATCGGTGGGGTGAGCATCGACGCCTGGCCCGCCTGGAGCGAGTCGGCGGTGATCGGCAGCAGCGGGTTCGAGGCCGTCCGGCTGTCCGTTGCCGACGGTGTGCACGTGCTCGACGGCAGCGATCCCTTCGGGGTGGTCGTGGTCGGCTTCGACCTGCACGACTCCTACGCCTACCCCGGCGGCCTCAACCAGCAGCGGATCAACGACCTGTAGTCCCGCGGGGGGGAAGGGGGCACCGTGCCCTACCGAGTTCATGCGTACTGGATGGCCTCCCTGGCCGTCGGTTTCGGGCTCCTCGGGCCGGCGAACCCGGGGCGGGCGGCGACGGCCGACGAGATCGTCGAGGCGCTGGGGATCCAGGCCGACGAGATCCTGTCGGCGGGCCTGTCCGAGGGCACCGAGGAGATGACGGGTGTCGGGGACACCCTCGGGGTCCTCCAGGGCACGGAACCGCCGATGGCGGTGCTCTACACCGGCGAGTACGGCGATATCCACAGCTGCCAGGACCAGGACATGGAGCCCAGCGGCGAGGAGGGGGACCGGGTCACCGTCGCGGTGGAGCTCCAGGTCCCGCCGGGTGCCCACTCCTACGCCTTCGACTTCTTCTTCCTGTCCCGGGAGTACCCGGACTACGTGGGTAGCCAGTTCACCGACCACTTCGGCACCTGGCAGGAGGCGGACGTCTACACCGGGCCGGTGGCCTACGACGAGAACTGGGACGAGATCGGCGTGAGCACCGCCGTGTTCACCCACACCGACGTCCTCTCCCTGTCCGGGAGCGGCTTCGACTGCGACTACCGGGGTGGAGGTACGGGCTGGTTGACGGTCCATGCCCCCTGCGAACCCCTCGCGAGCTTGTCGCTGGAGTGGACCGTCGCCGAGGTGGGGGACGGGATCTACGATTCGGCGGTGCTTCTGGACCACTTCCACTGGCGGGAGGAGGAGGTGGGGACTCCGGTGCCCGTTCGACCGTCCGACGGAGACGAGGACGGCTGGTACGTGCTCGACGACTGCGACGACGGGGATCCGGCGGTGAATCCGGACGCCCTCGAGGTCTGCGACAACGGGATCGACGACGACTGCGACGGGGACGTGGACGGGGACGACGCCGACTGCGGGGGGGACGACGACACGACGGGCGACGACGACGACTCGGGCCAGCCCCCCGACGACGACGATGACGACGTCGGGGACGACGACACCGAACCGGGCGACGACGACGACGCGGCGGACGACGATGACGAAGACCGGGTCGTCCTGCTGGACACCGATGACTGCGGTTGCCGGGTCGATGGCAACCGGGGACGTGCGGTCGCTGCGGTCCTCTCGCTGATCCTGCTGGGGTTCGCCCGCCGGCGCGCCTGAGACCCCTCCGTCCGCCCACGAGCCCGCCGGGGTGCAACCCGGGGGTAACCGCGCGGTAACACCTGGTAATGCTTGGGTAATCATGGGATCCGTCTCCCCCGGGGTAGAACCTCCGTGCGGGTCGGAGGGAGCAGGTGTCGCCGGAGGGCGGAGGCACCGGGGTGGCCGCAACACTCGAAGGGAGTCGATCATGACGCGCAATCTCGGTTCGATCAGTCTCGTCCTCCTCACTGCCCTGCTCCTGCCCGGCTGCATGCTGGTCGTGGACGCCACCGGCGACGGGGAGACCGTCCTGCTGGACGACTACTCGTTCAGCGAGGTCGTCACCGCTATCCAGACCGACGTGGACAGCGGGCGGATCGAGGTGCTGCCAGCCGACGGCGACGTCACCGAGGTCGAGGTGGAGATCGTCTACGAGGGGGACACGCCCGAGTACGGCGTCCGCGTCGTGGACGGAGCGCTGCTGATCGACCTGGACTGCCCCGCGCTGGCGTTCACCTGCGAGGGCACCTTCGTGATCCGGATGCCCGTCGCGGCCCACGCCTCCATCGGTCTGGGAGCGGGCGACGTGGTGGTCGAGGACCGCGCCGGGAACGTGGAGATCGACCTGGGTACCGGTAGCGTGGGCTGCGCAGGGCTGACCGTGGAGCACGCCCGCGTGGAGGTGGGCAGCGGCCAGGTCGAGCTGGCGTTCGACGCCGCGGCGGCGCTGTCCTCGGCAAGCGTGGACGTCGCTGCCGGCGACGCGGAGCTCTGGGTGCCCGGCGGCGCCTACGACATCGACGCCACCAGCGCGATGGGCTCCGTGTCCATCGAGGGCGTGGACCATGTGGCCGGTGCCGAGCGCACGATCCAGGCCGCCGTCAGCGCCGGGAACGTGTCCATCCGAGGCCTCTGAGGGAGGGGGATCAGGGCCCGCCGACCGAGTACCCCGCGATGGCCGGCTTGGTGGGCACGCTGGCGCCCTGGACACCCGCGAAGGCCAGCACGACTTCGTCCTGGTGGGAAGGCTCACTGGTGTCGATGTCGTCCCCGTACAGGAAGATCGTGCCCTCGATCCCGTCCAGCACCGGGTGGGAGAAATTGCCCAGCTCGACCTCGTAGAGATCGCCGTCGTCGTTGTCGATGTCGTACCCGTGGTATTCGGTGCCGTTGTCGATGTGGTGCAGACGGGTGAGCGACTCCATGTCGAACCCACCGCCGTCGAAGTGGGTCATGTCGTCACCCTGGAAGATGATCCCGTAGCCCTGGGTGGAGAAGTCGTACAGGGCCTCCAGGGTGGATTCGTCGTCGGGAGAATGGCCCGGATTGGATAGCATCGCGACACCGTAGCCGGTCAGGTCGGCGGGCACGATGCCGTCCTCGGGCTCGTCGATCAGGGTGGCGTCGTAGCCGGCGTCCAGCAGCCAGTTCAGGGAGTTCTCGCTGTCCTCGGGGTGTTCGCCGGAGTGCTCGTCGTCGCGGATGACCAGGACCCGGGGATCGGACATGCCGTACGGCGTGACCCAGGCCACGGAGTTCACCAGCAGCTGGTTGGCCACGCCCTGGTCCATCCACATGTCGTTCAGGGTCAGCAGGATGGTCAGCACACGACCGACGGGTTCGCCCACACCCGTGTCGTCGTCGTCGTCGTCGTCGTTGGGGTCGTAGCCCGTGTCATCGTCATCGTCGTCGTCGTCGTCGTCGCCCGTGTCGTCGTCGTCGTCGTCGCCGGGGTAGGAGTCGTCGTCGGGACCCAGGTCGTAGTCGGTACATCCGGCACCCACGAGCGCGAGACCCGCCAGGGCGATCAGAAACCTCATCACGTGGATCACACCCCACCTCCTCCGGACACGCACCCCGCCGGCAAGCCTACGGGCAACGGCGCGAGGGGCACAAGGGTCGGTGGAAGCTCGTGGGCTCAGGAGTCCGAGGAGCGGCCGCGAAGGGAACGCCACAGCTTGACCGCCAGGGGCGGGGCGAGCCGGGCGCCGGCGTCGGCCATCACCTTCTCCAGCTCCGGACCGGGGCCGATGCACTGCTGGAGCACGCAGCCGGTCAGCTCGCAGTCGTCCAGGGAGAACTCCTTGAAGGTCGTGCGCCGGAACAGGGTGCCCCGCAGCGAACATCCCCGCATCGACACGGCCTTGAAGACCACGTTCTCGAAGGTCGCGCCCCCCAGGTCGCTGTCCCGCAGCTCCAGTGATGAGAAGGCGCACTGGGCTCCGCGGGTCCCCTGGAAGCTGGTCCGGCCGAGGGAGGTCTTCTCCAGGGTCAGGGCCTGGAGCTCGGCCCCGTCGAAGACCGCGCCCTCCAGATCCGCCTCGATGGCCTCGACCGACTCCAGGGTCGCGCCGGTGAGTTGCAGGTCCCGGGCCGAGGCGCCGTTGAGCTTCACCCCCTGGAGGACGGCGCCGCGCAGGTCAGCGCCGGTGAGGTCGGCCCCGTCCAGGTCCACGTTGCTCAGCGTCGCGCGCTGGAGCCGGGCGCCGGCCAGGTTCGCCTTGCGCAGGTCGACGTGGACCAGCTGTGCACCCGCCAGGCGGGCGCCGGACAGGTCGGCGCCCGTCAACGAGGACCGGGTGAACTCGCTGCGCGAGAGATCGGCGTCACGGAGGTCCGCGCCGTCCAGCTTCTCCCGCCGGTGGCGGGAGCCGACCATCGATCCGCCGGGCGGATCCGTTTTGGGCTCGTCAGCCATGCCTCCCGTTTATAGGAAACCGCGGACCCAGTAAACCGGTCGCGGTCTCGCGACGTCGCGGGCATACTGTGGCGGTCGCTGTTGGAGGACGAACCTTGGATCCGGTCCGCGCCCCGGAACACCTCTCGCAGGTCATCCCGCTCCCGGAGCCGGCGCCGCAGCGGCTGTTCCTGATCCCGGCCCTGAACGAACCGGGGCGGGTGGGGGAGGTGGTCCGCGAAATCCTCGACCGCTACCCCGACTCCGAGGTGGTCGTGGTGGACGATGGGTCCACCGACGAGACCGCGGACGAGGCGCGGGAGGCCGGGGCCCATCTGCTGGCCCACCCCTTCCACATGGGCTACGGCGCCGCGCTGCAGACCGGCTACAAGTACGCCCTGCGGCGGGGGGTGGAACGCCTGGTGCAGATCGATGGGGACGGCCAGCACCCGCCCGCCGAGATCGACCGCCTGCTGGAGCGCCTCGACGAGGGGGACCTGGACCTGGTCGTGGGGAGTCGCTTCCGGGGGCGGGGTCGCTATCGGATGCCGCTGATGCGCCGGCTGGGGAGCTGGTGCTTCTCGGTGATCACCTCGGCGCTGGTCGGGCGCCGGGTTAGCGATCCCACCAGCGGCTTCCAGGCCATGAACGACCGCACCCTGCGCTTCTACCAGCAGGACTTCTACCCCTTCGACTACCCGGACGCGGACATCCTGATCCGCGCCGACTACCACGGCCTGCGCTTCGGCGAGGTCGGGGTGGAGATGCGACAGGGCCCGCCGGGCAAGAGCATGCACCGGGGGCTGCGGCCCCTGTACTACGTGTACAAGCTGCTGCTGAGCATCCTGCTGACCTGGATCACCGGGCGACGATCGAAGTGAAACCGCGGGGGGGGACGGGCTGGCTGGCGGCGGGCGGGTTGCTGCTGGCCTTCGTGGTCGATCGCTGGCTGATCCAGCGGTGCTCCGGGCACCTGCTGTTCCACGTGGACGGCGCCGAGTACTTCTACCTGCTGGCCATGGCGCCGTTCGAGGGGCAGTCGACCCTGTCGGTGCTGGCCGATCCCCACACGAGGGAGAGCTTCCTGCGGTGCTGTCTGCAGGTGGCGGACCTCGCGCTGCACGGCACGACCGTCCCGCCGGGAATCGCGCTGCACGCGTTGCTGGAACACGGCGGGCTGAGCTGGAGTACGGCCACGCTCAAGGGAATGGCGCTGCTCTACTCCGGCCTGACGATGATCCTGTGGATCGTGCTTCTGGGCCGGGTGTGGCGGTCGCCGGGGGCGGCCTGGCGGTTCGGAGCCCTCGCGCTGCTGGGACCGGCGGTGTTCGTCAAGCTCAACCTGCTGCACTGGGGCACCCATGAGCAGGCGATGCTGTGGCACGCGGTCCTGCTGCTGATCGTGGGCAGGTGGCTGGTCCCGCGGGACGGGACGCGGGGGAACCGGGGCGTCGGGCCGGCGAGATCCCTCGCGCGGATGGCAGCGCTGGGGCTGGCCTGCGCGTTGTTCACGCTGCTGAACTTCTCGCTGCTGTTGCCCAGTCTGTTCGTCCTGGCGTGGATCGGCGTGGGCGAGGGCTGGAGGCGGGGGTCGGGGCGGGGGCTGCCGGCCGCCGCCGGCGCGATCGGGGGGATGCTCTCGCTGGGGCTGGTCGTGGCGGCCCTCGCCTGGTTGGGGCTGACGGAATTCGATCTACTGGAGGCGCTGGGCTACCGGGGAGCGGTCTGGCGGAACGACGAGGTGGGCGAGGCGCTGACCCTGGCCTCGTTCCACGGCCCATGGGAGGCGGTGTGGACCTCGGGGGCCGGTTCGTGGAGCCTCTTCCCCGGCCTCGGAGTGGCGATCGCGGTGCTGGGCCGGGATGCCTTGCGGCGCGTCGGCTCCACCACTCCGCCCGCCCTGCGATTCCTGTCGGCCTACCTGCTCTTCGCCTGGCTGGCGATCTCGGTGCTCCCGGTCGCCTACGACCAGGCGGGGGTGCTCCGGCCGCGTTTTTTGGCCCATCTGTGGCCCGTGTCCTTCGCCGTCATCGCCCTGTGGTGCGCTCAAGGGGGGGACTGGCTGCGAAGGGGCGTGCTGGTGGCCGTGCTGCTGATGGGGATCCCGGTGCAGTGGGCACGACTCGACCTGGCGAACCTGGGCGCGGGGGGGCGCTACGACGCCGCGAGGCTGTTCGAGCTGACCTACCGGGAGGAAGGGGCCCTCCCGCGGGACCGGACACCGCTGGGCGAGGAGAGCTCCGACTTCGTCCTCGGCCTCGGGGTTCTTCGCCCCTACCAGACCATGGAGTACTGGGACTGGACTCCGCCCCGCCGCGCCGCCCGCATGGACCACGCCGCGATTCTCCAGGGCTACCCCGGCGCCCCGGGCCTCGAACCGCCGCCGAACGCCCCCGGCGTACCGGAACCCGGCGGCCCCGGCTACCTGGACGCGGCCCTGGCTGCCCAGGGGGTGGAACCGGCGGAGTTCTACCGCGGGGTGGGGTACGCCTACCGGATATTGCTGCCCCCGCCCCGCCGGGAGTATCTGGAGCCCGTGCTGGACGAGTTCCCGGAATCCGCCGACTGGATCCTGGAGGGGTACGGGGGTTGAGGGCGGTGGCGCCCGCTCAGTGGAAATACAGCCCCGGGAAGTTCTCGGCCACGGCCTCCCACGACGTTCCGGACATCCGCTCGACCACGTGGGACGGCTCGGGGAAGCGGGCGCGGAGCCCGGCGAGGAGGTCGTCCGCGTAGGTCTCGCCGAGCCAGCCGTCGAGATCGTCGGCTGCCGCGGGTGCGTCCGCGAGTGACTGGTCAGCGGAGCGGATCCAGAATCGCACGGGGTAGGTGCGCCGGGCCCGGTCGTAGACGAACAGGAATTCCCACATGGGTGGATCCTCGAGGCTAGGCGGTGGACTCTACCACGACGCGTCGGTTGCCCTTTCGCCAGGCCGGGAAGGACAATTCGTTCATGGAACCCTTCCCCGAACAGGCGCTGTCCACGGGAGATCTCCCTGCCGTGGACACCTGGCTCACGGCCGGTGGCGACGTCGACGCCCGGGATCCCCTGGGGAACACCCCCCTCTGCCTCGCCGCTCGTCACGGACACGCCGCGCTCGTGCGGCGGTTGCTGGACGCGGGCGCGGACCGGGACGCGGTCGGGATGTGGGTCGGGCGGGTGGCGATGACCCGGGGTTTCACGCCGCTGCTCCTGGCGCTGGAGGCCGGTCACCAGGACGTGGCGAACCAGCTTCTCGACGGGGGCGCGCGGGCTGACGTGGCGGACGAGACCGGCGCCACCTCGCTGACCGTCTCCGCGCGGTCGGCGCCGGCGGTCCTCCCGCGGCTGCTCGCCGCGGGGGTGGACCCGGACGCAGCCGACGAGGACGGATGGACGCCGCTGATGCACGCCGTGGCGATCGGGCCCCTCGAGGCCGTGGATGCGCTGTTGTCGGCGGGAGCCGGTCCGGACGCCCGGAGCGAAGATGGGGAGACGGCCCTCTCCCTGGCCGTCGAGGAGAGGCGACCGGAGGTGGTCGAGCGCCTCGTCGCCGCGGGCGCGGACCCGGGCGGCCGGAGTGTCGAGGAGCTGGTGGCCGACGCCCAGGGCCGGGACGGCTACACCCTCGCGGACGCCCGGGCGATGTTGCTGGAGTACGAGGCGGGCGTCCCCGATCCGGAGGCTGGCCTCGAGGAGGCGCTCCAGGACGAACTCGCGATCCTGTTGTGCGAACGCGGCGTCGCGGTGCCGGCGGGGGGTGTCGACCTGGAGATCACCGGCCCCGAAGGCGCCGCGATCCACGTCCGCAACCTGGATGCGGAGTCCACGATCTACGGCCTCGGCCCGCTGGAGGACCCCGACCTCAGGATCACGATCCCGGGGGCGACGCATCGCCGGCTGGATCCCGCCGGAGGCGACATCCACCGCTGGATCTACGAGGCCAGCCGAGGCTTCTCCTTCCGCATGGACCACCTGGCCGATCTCCTCGCCTCGCCGCACCTCGACACCTGGTGTCGCCGAGGTGGCACCCTCGTATGCCGCCTGGCCGAAGCCCCGGACGCCACCCTCGCGATCCGCTTCGCCCCCGCCCGCGAAGGCCGAGCCTGCGCCCTCACCTTCCGTCTCGACGCGGTCTGTGCGTGGCTCCGACGCGAACTCACCCCCGCGCAGCTTCTGCAACGCGCCTCGGTGGGGGGGCCTGACGAGGAGCTGGCAAAGCTATTCGTGGCGGACCTGAGCTGAGGGAACCTCGAACGAGACGCCCCTCGAATCCAGGATGCGCAGGATGGCCCCGACGGGTGCGCCGGCGATCCGGCACCCCACGCCCTCGTCGTCGAGGCGCCGGATGTCGGTGACCGTGCCTTCGCTGCCGGGGTGGTAGACGGCTGGGGCGTCGCTGGAGACGCGGACCCGGTCGCCGATCCGGATCTCGCGGGGTGGCTCGGGCATGGGGCCTCGGGTGCAGAGGAGCGGCTTCAGACCGTGCGGAACTGGAGCCACAGCTGGAAGCGGCCCTGGTCGGGGAAGTGGTAGGCGATGGCGCCGCGCATCATCTGCAGGTAGAGCTGGGAGAGCTTGAGCCCGACGGCTTCCTGCTCCAGCTCCATACCGCGGCCGCGCAGGGTGGTGGAGAGCATGTTCGCCGCGGCCCGGGCGTCGGCGGCGCGGCCGGTGACCACGAGATAGGCGTGATCCTGGGATTCGAACGAGGCCTTGGGCGGTCGGTCGCCGCTCCAGCCGTCCGGGATCTCGCCGCCGGGGCCGTGGACCCACAGGGAGACCTCGGCACCCTCGTCCAGCAGGGCCAGGCAGCTCTCGATGCAGCGCTCGATGATGATGTAGGCGGCGTTGCGATCCCCGTCGATCCGGACCTCCCGCGGGCTGTGGATCGGCTGGTCTTCGCCCAGGAGAACCGCGGCGGCCTCCTGGGCCAGCTCGGGCAGGTTGGCCTGCTCGGCTGCGGCGTCCGAGTCCACGAACACCCGGGACGCACACTGGAAGAGGTAGGCCAGCTGGACCATGTCCTTGCGGGACTTGCGCACCGAATCCAGGTAGTCCGAGGCGTTGGGGTTGGTGGCCAGCAGCTCCTGCAGCGAGGTGTCCACGGGCTTGAACACCAGGTTCACCAGCTCCGCCGCGTCGGAGTAGGCGACCCCCAGGCGGGTCTTGAGGCGTCGGTTCTCTGCGCGCAGGGCGTGGGTCTTGAGCAGCTGCTCGCAGGTCTGGACCAGCTCGCTCTCCTGGAAGGGCTTCTGGAGGAAGTCGTCGATGCCGATCCGCAGTCCGGAGATGGCGCTCTCCACCGACGCGTAGCCGGTGACGATGGCCCGGGACGCGTCGGGGTAGATGTGCGCCAGGGCCTCCATCAGGTCGATGCCCCGCAGGCCGGGCATGACCTCGTCGGTGATGGCCAGGGCGAGTTCACGGCCCGCCTTCTGGGCCAGCTGCGCCTCCCGGAGGGCGTCGGTGCCGCTGGAGCACTCGATCACCTCGAGGTCCGGGAAGTGGCGTCGGACGGCCCCCGCCAGGAGGCCGCGCAGATCGTCGTCGTCGTCGACGACCAGGATGAACTCGTCGCGTGTGGACATGGTGTGGTCGGCCTCCCCGGCACGCCCCTCGCGCGCTCATTCTTCCATGGTAGGTGCTGCGCGGCGTGCGGCCAAGACTCCTCGCCATCCGTCCCGGGTCGGACCGGGCAATTCGGGGCACGGTGGGAATCTCCCGCGTCGAGGCTGGGTTCAGGGCGGGCATGGAGGGGGCACGAAGGGAGCGCCCTGGATGAGTGCAACAAAGAGTTTCGTGGTACTGCTCGCGGTCCTGGCCTTGAGGGCGGGGGTGGCGGGGGCGGGGGAGGGATCGGGATCCGAGCCCGAGGCCGAGGCGGATGGCCGCCCACCCGCGACCGATTCCGAGATCGAGCCGGTGGACAATCCCGCCTTCGACCGGATCGTCCTGGAGACCGTCGCCGTGGCCACCCAGGGGGACCTGGAGGCCCTCTACGATCGCGTGCGGCCGTCGGTGGTCCGGATCTCCGCGGGCCCCTCCTTCGGCACCGGATTCGTGGTGGAGGACGGTACGCGCGTGGTCACGGCGTGGCACGTGGTCGCCTTGACCGACTCGATCTGGATCCAGACCGGAGAGGGCACGAATGTCGAGGCCACGGTGGAGCGGTTCGACAAGAAGGAGGACGTGGCGGTCCTGCGGGTGACCGAACCCGTTTCCGGGGCGACGCCCCTACCCCTGTCTCCGGATGTCCCGACCGTGGGGGACGTCCTGTTCGCCGTCGGCCATCCCTTCGTGGCCGGGGAAGGCCCCAAGGGGCGCCACAAGGGCCTTCTGGAGTGGTCCCTGACCGCGGGGATGGTCTCGATGGTCGGCGAAAAGCAGATCCAGACCACCGTGAGTCTGCAGCCGGGCAACTCCGGCGGGCCGGTCTTCGACGACCAGGGCAGGGTGGTCGGCGTGGCCGTGGAGCGTCACGGTGACTTCGGCTTGGCGCGAAAGATCGATGTGGTCGCCGACCTACTCGCCAGCGAGGAGGCGGCCCCGAAGCGACGTCTGCGCGTGCTGCCCCATCTCGCCTTCGGTTTCGGGCCGGGGTGGATGGCCCAGGCCGACGAGAACCGCAAGTTCCACTACGGTCTGACCGCGGACATGGGCGTGGTCATCGACCGGCGGATGCTCGTGGCCCTGCGCTACGACCACGGGTGGCTGGTCAACAAAGAGGAGAAGGAAGCCGGTCGTCTGGGGCAGCAGTCGCGGGTCGGCGTCATGCTCGGGCCGGTCTTCTCCACCCGGAGCAAGCCCTTCAAGGGACCCGGCGTGCGCTTCAATCCCTACGTCTTCGCCGGCCTCGGGGTGGGGGCGACGGGCACGCGCAGGGAGACCTTCGAGCTGCTCGATCCGGACTGCAACCCTGGCCTGGGCCCCTGCGACTACCGGATGGAGGACACCAAGGAGTGGGCACGGAGCTACGCCCCCGTGCTCGGCGGAGGTCTGCGGGTGGACTTCGGCGGCGCCTACCTGGACTTCGGTGCCACGGTCTCGCCCCTGGAACCCCAGAACTCCGTGGCCATCGGGATCAACTTCGGCATGATCGCGGGAAGGCCATGAGGGGGTAAGAAGAGGGGGGTCATGTATTGCATATTGCATGTTTCCGCAGCACCGAAGAAACATGCAATATGCAATACATGACCCCTTGTTTTTTCCTGTGTTTCGTTGTGTTTTCGGCCGAACGGGCTACTCCTTCTTCATGATCTCTGCGTCGATCTCCAGGTAGACCTCGTTGCCGACCATCAGGCCGCCGGTCTCCAGCGCCATGTTCCAGGTCAGGCCGAACTCCTGGCGGTCGATCATGGTGGTGGCGTGGAAGCCCACCACCGTGCCCCCCATGGGGTGCATCACCGGTTCGCTGGGTCGGTCCACGGCCAGGACCACCTCGCGGGTGGCCTCGCGGATGGTCAGGTCGCCGACCAACTCCAGGTCGCCGTTGGCCTTCTGGACCACACGCTTGGAGACGAACCGGGCCTCGGGGTGGTTCGCGGCGTCGAAGAAGTCGGCGCTGCGCAGGTGGTCGTCCCGCTTGCCGTTGGACGTGTCGATGGAGCCGACGTCGATGCTGACGTCGACCACGGTGGCGGTGGGATTGTCGGGGTCGTAGCGGACGGTACCGCTGGCCTTCTCGAAGGTCCCCTTGGTCCACGAGATCATCATGTGTTTGACCTTGAAATCCACCGAGGTGTGGGCCTCGTCGATCGTGTACGTGTCCGCGTGGGACGCCGTGGGCACGGAGAGCACCATCAGAGGCAGTACCAGCACGGCGGTCATCAGGAATCGTGTCATCGTAGTTCTCCTCGTTGCGGCCCTTGGCCTGCGGGCGAGTAGTCGCGGCAAATGGAGGTAGTGTTACAGAACTAAATCCACCTGGGCTCGGAGGGTAGCCCCAGGTCCCGCCGACCGCTTGACACCCCTGCCGCGCCCCTCCTACCGTGGCTGCATTCCCGCCGGCCCGGCTGGCCGGCAGACCGGGGGACGGAGATGAGGCCCACCATCGTGGTCGCCGGCCTCGGCGAGACCGGCACGGACCTGGTCACCCGCCTGCGCGTGAACTGGGACGTGATCGGCATCGACGTGGACCCGTCCGCGGTCCAGGCCCTCGAGGCCCTGGAGCGGGAGACCGAACACCTGCGGCTCTACGTTGGAGACGCCTGCTCCGGGCTGGTGCTCCAGCGGGCGCGGATCGAGGACGCCCACGCCATCGTGGCCTGCGCCGGGTCCGACGAGGCGAACCTGGAGATCTGCCAGCAGGCCCTCTCGCGTTTCCAGGTCAAGAATGCCCTCGCGCTGGCCTACACCCTGGACTGGAACGACCGCTACCGGGACGCCGGGGTGGAGATCGTGAGCCAGGATCGGGCCTGTGCCGCCCTGCTCGAGTCCCGGGTCGAGCGCGGCCAGCGCGTCGCCACCGGGATCGGCCTGGGCCAGGGCGAGATCGTCGAGGTGGAGGTGCTGTCCTCGTCTTCGGTGGCCGGCAAGCCGCTGATGGAGTTGCGCCCTCGGCGCTGGCTGGTGGGGGCGATCTACCGGGGCGGTGAACTCATCGTGCCCCACGGCAGCACGGTCATCCAACCCGGGGACCACGTGGTGGTGATCGGCGAGCCCGAGGTCCTGCCCTACATCGCCACCCTGATCCGCTCCGGCGAATCGGAGTTCCCCCTGCGCTTCGGCTCCCACGTGGTGGCCCTCTGTGGCCCCCAACTGGAGGCCACCCTGGGCGAGGCGGGCTACCTGCTGGAGTCGACCCGCGCCGTCCGCTTCGAGGCCATCGCCTGCCAGGCTGACGAGAAGCGGCTGACCGCACTGGCGAGCCGGGCGGAGGAGGCGGGCATCCCCTACGGCTTCTCGTGCACCGCCGAGAACAGCGTCGCGACCCTGGTGCGGGCCGCGGAGCGAAACGACCTGGGCGTGCTCCTGCTGGGGCACGAGCCGCTGCCGTTCCTGTCGCGAATCGGCCTGGGGCGGTCGCGAACCGCCCGGGTGATGGATCACGTCCACTCACCCGTCCTGGTCGCCCGCCAGAGCCAC
Source organism: uncultured Rickettsiales bacterium (assembly GCA_964542165.1). Lineage (GTDB taxonomy): Bacteria > Myxococcota_A > UBA796 > UBA9615 > CAYRNR01 > CAYTBN01. The sequence continues at coordinate 20,170 of CAZITQ010000013.1, read as the reverse complement.
CCCTACCGCCGGGTGCTGCTGGTGGCCGCCGAGCTTCCGTTTCCGATGGAGGCGGCGGAGCTGGCCATCGACCTGGTGCGGAAGGTGGACGCGGAGCTGCACCTGGCCTCGGTGCAGCAGCCGGAGCTGGTGGTGGGCGCCGACGCCCACGCGGACATGGAGCAGGTGGTCGGCGACATCGAGTCGCTGGCCGGCATGTACCACGTGGAGGTCCAGGCCCACCGGCTGGTGGGTAACCCGATCCAGGAGGTGGAGCAGGTCGCCGGGGATTACGACCTGCTGGTGCTGCCCCACATCCGCAACCGCAAGACCTTCTTGACCCGCCCCAGCGTGAGCCTGAACCTGATCCACCGGGCGCCCTGCTCGGTGATGGCCCTGCCCCACGACGGGTAGGGGGAGCCTTCCTTGCACGGCCCGGACGCGGTCTCACTGCTGGTCATCGCCCTGGGCGCCTTCCTGATCCCCCTGCTGTCGGGGCGCATCGGCATCCCCGCCGCGGTGGGGGAGATCCTCTTCGGGATCGCGGTCGGTCCCCACGCCCTGGGCCTGATCCACCACAGCGAGTTCACCGATTTCCTCGCCGAGTTCGGCTTTGCGTTCCTGATGTTCCTGGTGGGGCTGGAGCTGGATTTTTCGCGCATCGAGCGCGGGGGCATCCGCGGCGTGCTGTTCGCGGCGGTGGTCTCGGCGCTGTTCTTCCTGGTCTCCGGCGGCCTGACGTTTGCCTTCGGCCTGCCTCCCTACCTCTTCCTGGCCTTCGGCGCGGTGAGCGTCGGCATCCTGATGGTGACCCTCAACGAGGCGAACCTGGCACGCTCGAGGGCCGGTCAAGAGATGATCTTCGTGGGCTCGCTGGCGGAGTTCCTGACCATCGTGCTGGTCACCGCCGTGGGGCTGTACTACCGGATCGGACTGGACTGGGGGCTGCTGATCGAGCTGTCCAAGCTCGCCGCGATCCTGGGCGTGGCCTACCTCGTGCTGGTGGTCCTGCGCACCTGGATCTGGTGGCGACCCTGGACCTTCGCCCGGGTGGTCGCCACCCGCGATCCTTCGGAGATCGGCGTGCGCGCGGGCATGGCGTTGATGCTCGTGTTCGTGGCGCTGGCGGCGTTGATGGGGATCGAGGCGATCCTCGGCGCCTTCGTCGCGGGCGCCCTCTTCTCCTTCGTCTTCCGCGAGAAGGGCATCCTCGAGACCAAGATGTCGTCCATCGGCTTCGGCTTCTTCGTGCCGATCTTCTTCATCTCCGTGGGCGCCGACTTCGACCTGGCCGCGGTGATGAGCCTGGACGTCCTGGTGATGGTCGCCCTGTTCCTCGCCCTGTCGCTCGGGGCCAAGGGGGTGGCCGCGCTTCCATTGAAGCTGAGGGGCTTCACCTGGCGGGAGACGGCGGGCGCGGGGCTGCTGTTCGGTGCGCCCCTGACCCTGCTGGTGGTCATCGCCCGCCTGGGCCAGGAGGTGAAGCAGCTGGACGCCACCACCGCCTCGGCACTCATCCTGCTGGCCATCGTGACCAGCATCCTGCTGCCCTTGGGGTTCCGGGCCCTGGTTCGAGGTCCGTCCTCCGGTTGATTGCTCCCCCCTGGGCTCCTACGATCGTCGTTCGCGGAAAGGCGGAACACACATGGTCAAGCTCACCTTCCTGGGCGCCACGGGTACGGTCACCGGATCCAAGTTCCTGCTGGACACGGGGCAGCACAAGATCCTGGTCGACGACGGCCTGTTCCAGGGGCCTCGGGCCCACCGTCGCCGCAACTGGGACCCCCTCCCCGTGGAGCCGTCCTCGATTCACGCGGTGGCGCTGACCCACGGCCACGTGGATCACCTGGGCGTCTTCCCCAGGCTCTGCGCCCACGGATTCGACGGCAAGGCCTACGCCAGCCGCGGCACGGTGGACGTGGCCCACGTGGTGCTGCCCGACTCCGGGAGGCTGCAGGAGGAGGACGCCCGCTACGCCAACCGCAAGGGCTTCTCCAAGCACAAGCCGGCGCTGCCCCTGTACACGGAAAAAGACGCCAAACGATCGCTGCGCCAGTTCCAGCGTTGCAAGTACCACGAGCACGTGGAGCTGGCCCCGGGTGTGCGCGCGGAGTTCTTCCCCGCCGGACACATCGCCGGCTCGGCCCACGTGCGGATCAGCATCAAGCGCGCCAGGGGCGAGGTGCTGCGGATCCTGTTCTCGGGGGACGTGGGCCAGTACGGCGCGCCGATCATGGTCGACCCGTCCCCGCTGCCCGAGTGCGACGTGTTGCTGACCGAGTCCACCTACGGAGACCGGGACCACGACGACGTGGACCCCCGGGACGAACTCTCGGAGCTGGTGACGACCACCCTGCGCCGGGGCGGCCGGGTCCTGATCCCCGCCTTCGCCATCGGCCGGTCCCAGGAGGTGCTCTACCTGCTGCACGAGCTTCGGAACGAGGGCCGGATCCCGGACGTACCGATCCACCTGGACTCGCCCATGGCCCAGCGGGCGACCCAGGTGCTGCTGTCCCACCCCGAGGACCACGACGAGGAGATGGTCGACCGTTCCCGGCAGGGCAAGCCGCTGTCGTTCAACAAGGTCAGCTACTCGCGCAACACCCGCCACTCCCGGGCCCGGGCCCGGTCCAAACAGCCGGGGATCGTCATCTCGGCGTCCGGCATGCTCGCCGGCGGCCGGGTCCTGTTCCACCTCAAGAACATCATCGGCGATCCCCGCAACACGGTCCTGCTCACCGGGTTCCAGGCCTTCGGCACCCGCGGCCGGCGGATGCTCGAGGGGGAGCCGGAGATCAAGATGCACGGCGAGTGGTACCCGGTGCAGTGCCAGGTCTCGATGATCCACCGCCTCAGCGCCCACGCGGACCGGGGGCAGCTGCTGCACTGGATGGGCACCGCGCCGCGGCCCCCGGAACGCACCTTCGTGGTCCACGGCGAGCCCCGCGCCGCCGAGGCGCTTCGGGACCGGATCGAGGGCGACCTGGGCTGGAACGCCGAGGTCCCGACCTACCTGGACACGGTCGAGCTGGGCTGATCCGGGCTCACCACCTGGACGGGGATCGGCGGCCCGTCCACCGCCGCCGACAGGACACTCTGGGGGAAGGGGATCTCGATCCCCGCCTCGTCGAAGGCGCCCTTGATCTCGAAGTACAGATCGTTGCGCACCGTCAGGAAATTCTCCGACGCGGCCCACACCGAGAACTGGAACTCCAGGGCGTTGTCCCCGTAGCCGGTGAAGATGAACAGGGGCTCGGGTTCGGTGAGGCACAGGGGGTTGCGGTCCGCCAGGTCCATCAGCAGATCCCGCACCTGCTCGAGATCGGAGCGGTAGGCCACCCCCATGGTCATGTCCACCCTTCGGATCGGGAAGCGGGTGACCGTGGTGACGTTGGACTTGAGCATGCTCTCGTTGGGCACCCTGACCTGCAGGTTGTCGAAGGTGCGGATCTTCACCGACATCAGGTCGATGGAGAGCACCTCGCCGGTCACACTGCCCACGGTGACGATGTCGCCCACCACGAAGGGGCGCTCACCCATCAGGAACAGCCCGCTGATCAGGTTGCTGACGGAGGTCTGCGCCGCGAATCCCACCGCCACGGTGACGATGCCGGCCGCGCCCAGCAACACCCCCAGATCGACCCCCAGCTCTCGCAGGGCGGCGGCCAGCGTGAGGATCAGGATCAGGTAGGTCACACCCCGCTGGATCAGCAGCGCGTGCTGGGGCCTCAGCCGCTTGAACTTCAAGCGCCGCTTGACGATCCAGGCCAGGCCGATGCCCAGGACCAGGATCACCAGGGCGGCGATCCACCCGGAGATCCGTTCGATGGTGAACAGCTGATCGAGGGTGCTCTGGACCTGCTCCTCGTTCATGGCTCGTCCTCCGCGCCACGGTCGAACAGGGAGCTGAACGCCCTGACGACCAGGTTGCCCCGCACCGGCACCCGCGGCTCGGCCACCAGGCTCGCGTCGGCCACCGACCGAGGCCGCTTGCTGCGCACCCGCAGTTCGGCGTCATCGCCCTCGGTGCGCTCGTAGGTCACGTCCTGGGACCACAGCTGGCCGCTGGGGGTCGCGTAGAGGCCCAGCTGGGGAGCGGGCAGGCGCATGCGGTCCACCGTCAGCTCCTCGTCGGCGCGGTTGAGGATCCGGACCGCGGTGGTGGCCCGGTGGGGCAGGCCGGGCAAGTTGTCCCGGTCGAGCACGAAGTAGGTGCGGCTGGTGTAGCAGAGCTCGCCCTCGCGGGTGTTGGGACCGAACCAGGTGTCCGACGGCCGGGCCACCGCGAGCTCCCGCAACAGCTTGCCGTCGCCATCGCCGACCCGAAACCCGAGCCACACCGGGGTGCTGACGAACACCGTGGCCTCCTCCCCGGCGGGCAGGTGGAACGGCGTGGACGGCCGGCTGATCACCGGGCGGTCGGCCAGGGCGGGCTTCAGGGTCAACCGGGAGCCCGTGCCCGACATGGCGAACCGCTGCACGTCCTCGAAGCGGTCGGGATCCACGTCCGTGGCCGGAATCGTCCGCACCAGGGACTCGTCCAGGGGATCGCCGGAGCTCTCGTGCACCAGGCGCCACTCGTTGGCGTGGCGCTGGACCCACAGGTCCAGGGGGCCGATCCGCCAGCGGGCGGTCTGTCCGATCTCCAGGGAGAACGAGCCCCACCAGCTCGCGTCCCCGATCTCGCTTGCACCCATCGTCCTGTCCCTCGCGGCGCCGCGTCAGTGGGCGGCGTCTTGACGTGATGTAACGGGCTGCGATTGTAGCGGAGTGGCGGGATCCAGCGTCCGGTGCAGGACCGCAGGTGGCAGGATGCCGTGGCGGCGGAAGCCCTGGTGGACCCGCTCGGTCACGTCGGTCTCCAACGCCTTTTCGTACTGCACGTCCAGCACGTAGACCTTGGCCCGCAGCCGCAGGGCGCAGTAGCTCTCCTGGAGCACCGAGTTGACCAGCACGGTCCAGGGTTTGCCGAGGTAGGCGTAGCGGCAGGACGTCAGCGCGTCGCGGACCACCGCCTTGGCCCGGTCCAGGTCCTGGTCCACGCCCACGTAGAAGTCCATCTGGACCAGCATGTCCAGGTTGCCCGAGTTGCCCGACGCCACCGCCTCGGTCAGGAACTTGTTGTTGGGGATGGTGACCGCGTCGTCCTCCAGGGTGACCAGGCGCACGGAACGCAGCCCGATGCGGGTGATCTCCCCGTAGTGGCCGGCGAAGCTGACCCGGTCGCCCACCTGGAAGGGGCGGTCGAAGAGGATCGTCAAGCCGGCCACCAGCGAAGCTGCCAGGTCCTTGAGCGCGATGCCCACGGCCACCGCGATGGTGCCCCCCAGGGCCAGCAGCATCTGGTCGGACAGGCGGAAGGCGAAGAGGATCGCCGCCAGGATGCCCAGAAAGTAGAACGCGAAGCGTGTGACGGTGGTGATCTGCTGGATCAGCAGCCTTCGCTCGGTGAAGCGGCGCGCCAGCCCGCCGGCGAAGCCGGTCACCAGCCGGACCACCAGCCAGGTGCTCCCGATCGCCAGCAGTGCCGGCAGCAGGCCACCCACCCGGATGAAGCTCACGATGTTGACGGCGTCTTCCACGGTGACCTCCCGGACCCCGCGCGCTACGCGCGGTCCAGATAGAGCAGGTGCTTGCGCCGCAGATACCGCACCGCGGCGCGATCCCAGTGGTGGGTGGACCGGTAGCGGTCCCCCTCGCGGGTCAGGTAGCCCCGGGCGCGGAGCTGCTCGAGCACGGCCAGACAGGAGTCGGGCCGGTACTGCAGGACCTGCACCGCCTCGTCCACGGTCAAGTCCTCGTGGGACACCACGGCGTTGAGCACGAAGCGGGCCTTCTCGCCCAGGTGCTCGAGGTCGTCCGGCCCGGGCCCGTCGAAGGGCCTCACCCGCAGCGTGCCCTCGGCGTCCGGCACCAGCGAGCGGAGCCAGAAGTACATGGCCAGCCGGGGGATGCCGTCGGTGTAGTCCCACAGCAGCCGCATGAACCGCGCCCGGGTGCGGCGCTGCGCCTCGGGGCGCTCCAGCGGGTGGACGTCGTCGTCCACCAGGTCGTCGAAGGAGCAGGCCACCTTCGACGCGTCCATTCGCCGGTCGATCAGGGACCGGATCGCGTCCTCGGGCCAGCCGCGCAGCCGGACCACCCGGTGGAACAGGTCCTGGCCGCGGGTGGCGAACTCCAGGTATTCCCACATGAAACGGGAGAAGGTGCAGATCCAGCAGACCTGCGATGAGGTGCGGCGGATGACCGCCATCAGCGTGCGGTACTCCTCCATGCCCTGGACCGCGCGCAGGGCCAGGTTCTGGCAGCGGTCCAGCAGGATGACCCGCTGCGGGCCCGCCTTGATCGCCTCCACCATCTCGTCGAGCGTGCTGCAGGGAGCCAGCTCCAGCAGCTCGCACAGCTGCTCGAAGACGGCAGCCGCGCGGCCCTCGGTCCGGTCGATGGAGCCCGTCACGACCGGGGCGTTGGGCAGCCGGTCCCGCAGCTCGCCGAGCCAGGTGGTCTTGCCCACCCCCCGCTGACCCACCACGGCGATGGCGCATCCCGCGTCGCCCCCGGTGTAGCGCACGATCCGGCTGACGGTGTCGTCCAGCCCGGGGAAGTGGGTGACCTCCAGCTCGCCCTCCGCGGATCGCCGGAAGGTGTCCCGCAGCTCGTCGGGGAGCGCATCGATGTCGTGGGTCCCGTGCCCCAGCGTCTCCGCCCGGGTCTCCAGGCTGCGGCGGAAGAGGTAGGCCAGCGCCCGCCGGGTGCGCTCGAAGCGCAGGGCAGTGGAACGGACGTAGAGCCAGATCGCCCGCCCCGCGAGCAGGGTGGCCGCCGGCAGGATCATGATCGGCGCGGTGAGCCGGTCCCGCGCCCGGTGGACCGGGGCCACCAGCCGGCTGCGAGGGAATCCCTCCTCGAAGGCGTCGAAGACCTCGGTGCGCCAGCGGCGCAGGAGGACCAGGCCGATGGGCAGGGTGCCCAGCCAGGCGAAGTCCTGGACCAGGGTGTACAGGTAGCCCTTGCCGAGGACCGCGGCGGCCACCTCCAGGAACAGGACCACCACCAGGGCGTAGCGCAGGGCCAGCTGGATCGAGCGGCGGAGCTTGACGCTGGTGGCCGGCGAGACCCGGTGCTGGGTCGCCGCCGACGCACGGATCAGGAAGTGGTGGAGGAAGGCCTGCAGGAGGCGGAAGGAGGCGTAGATCACCGCGACCCGGCCGGCCAGGGTCACCTCGCTGCTGGGCAGCAATCGGTCGGCGAGGTTGGCGGCCACCGCGAAGGTGAGCAGCCTCAGGATCGGTACGGCGATGGCCCGGGCCCAGCCGGTCCATCCCAGGGCCCGGCGCTCCACCTCGTCGTCGTCGATGGAGGCCCGGACGAAGGCGTCGAGCCGGTCGAAGATCTCGTTGCGGCGCCGCACCAGCTGCAGGGTTCCGATGACGAGGATCAGCAGGAAGGCCAGATTCCACCGCCCGGACGATCGGCCCAGCAACCGGAACGACCAGCTGGGCAGCTCGGTGACCTGACGAAGACGGGCCTGGACGTACCATCGAGAGACCAGCTGGAGGTGCTCGGCCTCCCGGGCCAGCTGGCGCAGCCCCTCGGGGCCGATGCCCAGCACCGCCTCGCGCTTAGGATCCCCCAGCATCGGCAGCAGGGTCAACCGCGCGTCGTCGAGGCGCAGGACCTCGATCGCCAGGGCGTCCACGGCCTGCCAGCGTGCGCGGGTCTCGTCCGCCACCGCGCCCTCACGTTCCTCCGACAGGGCGTCCAGGGCCACCAGGAGCCGCTCCCGGTCCTCGGTCAGCTCGCGGTAGGCCTCCGTGCCGGGGTCGATGGTGGGCTCGAAGGGGGGGTAGCGGCTGTCGGCCCGTTGCTCCGTCAGCGCGTCGGACAACGCGTCGCGGGCCTCGGCCAGGGCGGCGACCGCGTCGTCGTAGAGCCGGTCCGCCTGGGCTGCTCCGACGTGGCCGTCCGCCATCTTCTCGCCGATGCGTGCGACCACGTCGGCCCGCCGCAGGGCGTCCTCGGCCCGGGACAGCTGCTCGTCGGCGTACGCGCGCTGCTGTTCGGCCAAGGAGCGGCGCACCTCCTCGACCCGGGCCTGCTCGGACGCGAGCTCCGCCGCGGCCAGGGAGCGGGCCTCCCGGGCGCGCTCCAGCGCCTCTTGGCGGGCCTCTTCCGCCAGCCGGGCGGCCTCCTCTGCCGCCTGCCGCGCCGCCTCGGCGGCCTCCCGCTCGTCCCGGAGCCGCCGCGCGTCCTCCACCGCCTGTACGGTCGCGGCGCGCACCTCGCGGTCGGCGGACAGGAAGGCGAGCTTCGCCTGGGCCAGTCGGACCGCGCCGTCGATACGAGCGATCCTCAGGGCGTCCGACGGAGAGAGCAGGGGGCGCGGGTCGGGCGTCGGCCCGTCGGCGCTGTCATCGTCGTCCCCGTCCGCTCCGTCGACGGAGGATGTCAGGATCCCGCGGCGCTCCGCCCGCAGGTCGGCCAGGGTGCGCTCCAGTTCGCCTCGACGTTCCTCTACGTGGGCCTCGTCGAGGGGATCCACACCGAGCAGCGACACGACGTCCAGATCCGGCGACGGGTCTCCCGAGGTCAGGGAATCGACGGCTTCCAGCTCCCCCTGAGCGGGGGCGGGGCTGGCTACGGCGGTGCCCGCGGGTTCCTTGCCCTCCGCCGTGCCCCCCTGGGACTGGGCGGCGGCGATCCCGGCGAAGACCAGCAGCCCCAGGGGAACGAATGCCCGGCAGAGCCTCCTCAACGGGCCTCGGCGTCCGGAACGGCCTGCAGCGACGGGAGCATCACGATCTCGATCCGCCGATTCAGCGCCTTGCCCTCGGTCTCGTCGTTGCTGGCCCGGGGCTGGAATTCACCGTAGCCCGCGGAAGACAGGTTCCCCGGTTGTACCCCGCCCTCGATGAGGATCTTGACCACCGAGGTCGCCCGCGCCGTGGACAGCTCCCAGTTGGACGGGAAGCGCGACGTGGCGATGGGCACGTTGTCCGTGTGGCCCTCCACCTGGAACATCCGGTCCGGGAACTCGGCCAGGGCGGCGGCCACCTCCAGCAGGGTCTGTTTGCCCTGGCTCTCCACCTGTGACGAGCCCGAGCCGAACAGGATGTCCTGCTTGAGGTTGATCACCAGCCTGCCGCGCTCGATGCTCACGTCCAGCGTGCCCGCGTCGATCATCGAGCGGAAGCGGTCCAGCAGCTGACGGTAGATCCGGTTGCGCTCCTCGGCCGCGGTCTGGCGGGCACGCATCTCCTCCATCGCCTGGCGGGTCTCGTCCAGGCTCCGGGCCAGGGACTTGGCCTCCTTGGACTTGGCGCTCATCTCCGTCACCAGCTCGTCCCGCTCGGACGCGAGCTGCTGGGTCTTGGCGTCGCAGTGATTCAGCTCGTTGGTGCGGCGGGCCAGGTCGCCCTGGGTGGTGGCCAGGTCGGTGCGGCAGCCCTGGAGCTCCTCGGCCCGGGAGGCCAGGTCCGAGTCCCGGGCCGCGATGTCCGACAGGGCCGACTCGTACAGCGCCTTCTTGACGCACCCCTGGCTCATCAGGCCGATCCCCAGAATCAGCCCCAGCGACAGCAGCGTACGCATCCGCTCTCTCCCTTCTTCGTTGCGTGGAGCGCGCCTCCCCCGACGCGCCAGTGGTGATCCTCTACCCGTCGGCCCCGGGATTCAATGCCCAACTTCCATGCGGTTGCGCAGCACGCCCAGGAGGCGCTCCCGGTTGAGGATGCCCATCAGTCGACCCCCTTGAACCACGGGCAGCTGGGCGACGCCGGCCTGGTCCATGATCTTGAGCGCCTCGAAGAGATCGGTCCCCGCGTCGACGGTGCGAAGGTCCTCGAAGCGCAGCATGGCCGCGTGCACCGGCGTGGTGGCCCACGAATCCTGAGGTATCTCCTTGATCTCGTGCATGGTCAGCATGCCGCTGAGCACCCGGTCGCGGCCCACCAGGAAGCAGCGCAGTCCCTGGCGCAGGACGCCGGTGTCCACCACCTCGCGCAGGGACATCTCCGGATCCACCACCCGGCAGCCGGTGTCCATGACCTCTCCGGCACTCACGTGACTCAGGACCTGACGCGCGGCCGACTGGGCGGCGGCGGTCTTGGCCGCCGACAACAGGAACCAGCCGATGAACCCCAGCCACAGCCCGCCCATCAGGTTGTCGAAGATCAGGGCCGTGCCGATGCCCCAGGCCATGAACCCGTAGGCCACGAAGCTGCCGATCCTAGCCGCCACCCGGGTCGCGCCGGCCAGGTCCCCTTTGAGGAACCACAGGATGGCGCGGAGTACCCTCCCGCCGTCCAGGGGGAAGCCGGGGATCATGTTGAACAGGGCGAGCACGAAGTTGATCCGGGCCAGCCAGCGGCAGGTCCACCACAGCACCGAATCCTGACCCATCCCCAGGGCAGCGACGAAGAACAGGAACGCCAGACCCAGGCTGACCGCCGGACCAGCGGCCGCGATCAGGAACTCGTCCCGGGGCCGGTCCGGCTCCCGCTCGATGCGGGCCAGGCCCCCGAAGATGAACAGCGTGATGGAGCGGACCGGGACCCCCAGCTGGATCGCCGTGATGCTGTGTCCCAGCTCGTGCAGGATGATCGACAGGAAGAACAGCACGCTGGTCAGCAGGCCCAGGGACCAGCGTTCGACTCCGCTCCACTCCGGGTGCAGCTCGGCCAGCTGACCCCCGAGGGACAGGGTCACCAGCCAGAAGATGATCAACCACGACCAGTCGGCGCCGATCTGGATCCCGAACCAGCGACCGAGGGGGATCGCGGCCCTGGGCCCCCGTTGCTTCGGAGGGGCGGCGTCCGCCATGGTCAACCCCTCCTACTCAGGGCGGCGATGCGGGCGTCCAGCGGCGGGTGGGAGTGGAACAGCGCGGTCCAGCCTCCGCCTCCGCGAATGCCGAAGGCCGCCAGGTCCTTGGGCAGCTGTCCGGGGTGCTGGTGGCGCTGGAGCGCCTGGAGCGCCGAGACCATCTTGTGTGGGCTCGCCAGCTGTGCCGCCCCGGCGTCCGCCCGGAACTCCCGGCGGCGGCTGAACCACATCACCACGATCGACGCCAGGATCCCCAGGCCGATCTGGGCCAAGATCGTGACGATCCAGTAGCCCAGGCCAACCCCGCGTTCGGTCCGGAACACGGCCTTGTCCACCACCAGTCCAATGATCCGCGACAGGAAGATCACGAAGGTGTTGAGCACCCCTTGCAGCAGGGCCATGGTCACCATGTCGCCGTTGGCCACGTGGGACACCTCGTGGGCCAGCACCGCCTCGATCTCGTCGCGCCGCAGGGTCTCGAGCAGTCCCACGCTCACGGCCACCAGGGCGTTGTTGCGGGACATGCCGGTGGCGAACGCGTTGGGCTCCCCCGACGGGAAGATCGCCACCTGGGGCATGCCGATGCCGGCGGCCTGGGCCTGGCGGGCCACGGTCTCCAGCAGCCAGGCCTCGTTGGCATCCCGCGGGTGATCGATGACCTGCGCCCGCGTGGACACCTTGGCCAGCCACTTGGACAGGGCCAGCGAGACGAAGGACCCGCCGAAGCCGAAGAGTGCGGCGAAGACCAGCAACGCCGCCAGGTTCAGGGGCAATCCGGACTCGGCCAGCATCCGGTCGACGCCCAGCACCTGCAGAACGATGCCCAGCAGGACGACGACCGCCAGGTTGGTGATCACGAACAGCACGACGCGGAGAGAAGCGGTTCTGAACATGACGGAAAGCTAATCACCCGCGGCGCGCCGACAAGCGGCGTGGGCGGCGGGGACTCAGCCGAGCTGCTCGCGCAGCGACCGGACGACCCGGTCGAGGCGGTCCTCGTCCACCGAGAACCGGTGCTCGGAGAACGCCCGGTCGCGCTGGTCCTCGAAGGTGTCCGAGTGGAAGTAGCGGCGGACCCGTCGCCTCAGGGCGCACAGCTGCTCGTGCCCGTGCCACTCGAAGGGTTCCCCGGTGCGCTCGTCGACGACGCATCCCTCGTGCACGGCCCAGCTCTGCTCGAACAGGGAGCGGTCCCCCAGGTCCCTGAGCAGGGCGCGGAAGCGGCCCTCGACCGCCGGATCGACGAAGGTCGCGCGCACCTTGTAGAGCCGGGCGTTGTGGAAGTGCATCGGCACGTTGATGATGCCGGCCAGCCCGAGGCGCTCGGCCATCAGCTGCAGCATCTCGAACACCTCGAAGCGCAGGCCCAGGCCCGGGTGCTCCTGGCTGGGCAGGGGCAGGCGGTGGGGCCGGAAGCGCTTCTTGGGGTTCTGCAGCAGCAGCCACTCGATGAACAGGAAATCGATGCCCTCGCCGGGGAGCTCACGCTCGAAGGGGTAGGTCGCCGGACGGTGGACGATGCGCGCCTTCAGCTCCGAGACCAGGTTCGCCCGCGTCACCTCCCCGCCGCAGTAGGCCCGGGCGCAGTGGAGGTAGGGATCGCTCAGGTCGAGCTCGACCACGGGATCGGTCAGCCCCCGCTCCGCGAGCGCGCCCCAGAAGCCGTAGCGCTCGAAGGCGGTGTGGATGCCGGCCTCGGAGTAGAACCCCAGGAAGTACCGGGTGCTGAACTTGTCGACCACCGACGCGAAGAGCCCATCGGGATCCAGCTCCGTGGCCACGTCCCGCCTCAGCTCGGCGGTCTCGAGGCGCCGGAAGATCCGGCGGAATCTCCAGTCGAGCTTCAGCAGCGGCTTCGGATCCAAGGTGCCCCTCCCTGCGGCTCGGCGCCCCTCCGGCCATCGCGGTGGCGCAGGAATCGATCCCACCGTATCGCCAGCGGGAGTAAACTGCCCTCCTTTTCTGACCGGAGGTGTCCCGATGAAGGCCCGAGAACTCTGTGAAGGCGTGCACTGGGTCGGCGCGGTGGACTGGGACCGCCGCATCTTCGACTCCCTGATCCCGATCCCCAGCGGGACGAGCTACAACGCCTACCTGGTCCAGGGCAGCCAAAAGACGGCGCTGATCGACACGGTCGAGCCCCACTTCGCCGACGTGCTGTTCGCCCGCCTGGACAGCCTGGGCGTGGACCGGCTGGACTACGTGGTGGTCAACCACGCGGAACAGGATCACTCGGGATCGCTGCCCCGGGTGCTCGACAAGTTCCGGGACGCCACGGTGCTGTGCACGCCCAAGTGCCAGGGCATGCTCGCCGATCTACTCCCGCTCCCCGCGGGGCGGATCCAGACGGTGGCGGACGGCGAGGAGGTCTCCCTCGGGGACCGCACCCTGCGGTTCATCCACTTCCCCTGGGTCCACTGGCCCGAGACCATGCTCACCCACGTCCCCGAGGTACGGACCCTGTTCCCCTGCGACCTGTTCGGTTCGCACCTGGCCAGCAACCGGCTGGTGGTGGACGACGTGGCCGAGGTCCGGGACGCGGCGCGGCTGTACTACGCCCAGATCATGATGCCGTTCCGCAAGATGATCGGGCGCAACCTGGGCAAGGTGGCGGCGCTGGAACTGGACCGGATCTGTCCCTCCCACGGACCGGTCCACGGGGACCCCCAGGGCATCGTCTCCACCTATGCCACCTGGGTCGACGACAAGGTCCGCAACGCGGTCGTGCTGCCCTACATCTCCATGCACGAGAGCACCCGTCTGATGGTCGATCACCTCATCGACGCCCTGACCGACAGGGACATCCCGGTGGAGCGTTTCGACCTCGAGGCGGTGGACATCGGCAAGCTGGCCAGCGCGCTGGTGGACGCGGCGACCCTGGTGGTCGGCACCCCCACCGTGCTCGGCGGCGCCCACCCCAACGCGGTGTACGCCGCCCTGTTGACCAACCTGCTGCGGCCCAAGCTGCGTTTTGCGACGGTCATCGGTTCCTTCGGCTGGGGCGGCAAGTCCGTGGAGCAGGTGATCGGCGCGATGACCCACGTCAAGGTCGACATGCTCGAGCCGGTGCTCGGTCGCGGCACCCCGGACTCCGACGTCCTGGCCGCCCTGGAGCACCTGGCGGACGACATCGCGACGCGCCACGAGGAGATCGGCGCCATCCGCTGAACTCTCGCCCCCGTGGATCCGCCCGATATACTCCCCGCAGCCGATGGGGAGGTTCGTCGTGCGCCAAAGACACGTAGCTTGCTGGTTCCTACTCGCCGTCCTGGTGTCACCTGCAACGACCGTCGTCGCCGGGGAGGATGAATCCCCCGCCGGCCGGACCCGGGTCACCGTACCGGCCCCGGAGGGGGCGATGCGGTTGCGTGGCCCGGCCTGGGCGCCCGGATTGCCGGTCTCCGGCGCGCGGGATGGAGGGGACGGCTCGGTGTTCCTCCCCGGCGGGGACGTGGCCGTCTACCGGCTGGACCTGGCCACGGGCGACGTCGAGGAGGAGCTGCCCGAGGTGTTGCCGCTGACCGACGACGCCGCGGAGGTGGTGGACCTGGCGCCCCGATGGCTCCGCCGCCACCTGGCGCTGACCCTGTCCTACCTCGAGGACGGGCTCCAGGATGACCTGGCAGCCCTGGTCCTGGACCTGGACGACGAGCGGGCCCTGGACGAGCTGATGTTCTCCATCGCCACCACCACCCCCGAGGAGCTGGCGATCCTGGACAACTACGCCATCCTCGACGTCCTGGTGGCCAACGCGGTGGGGCTGTACGACAACGATCCCCTGGTGGACTTCGCCGAGCTGGTGGACGAGGGCACCCCGGGCGTGGACGACGACTACTCCACCACCGTGACCTACACCTACGACGACGGCTCGGGCCTCGACAGCTGGACCTTGCCCACGGACCACTACTACCGCTACGTGGTCAACCCCAAGCTGGACATGGACCTCGCGCTCTCCATGAATCCCGAGAGCGGGGCCCTGGACGAGCCCCCCGAGGGCGTGTTCTGGCGCCGCTGGATGATGGTCTCCGCCGAGGATCCGGACACCTTCGACTACCGGATCCACTACCTGCAGGAGACCCCCAACGACGTGGACGGCGGCGAGCCCGACCTGATCCCCGCGCACGGCTACCTGACCGACTTCGCCATCGATCCCCTCCACGTGGTGGTGGACTCGGAGGGGCGGCCCGTGCTGTCGGAGATCGACAAGGGATCGGGCACCGTGCTGGTGACCACCCTCGACCTGGAGGATGCCTGGCGCGACGGTATCGAGGACCTGGCCGAGAACGTGGCCCGCTACGTCCACACCCGGGACAAGCTCACCAGCAGCGAGCCGGTGTTGATCCTGGTGGACCTGGACGAACCGTCGGGGCTGATGGGGGAGGCCTACCGGGAGATCCTGGAGTTCCACTCGTTGACCGTCACCGTGGCCGGCTTCGAGGACCCCGAGGCCGCGGACCTGACCGAGTACGACAAGCTGATCGTCCCCATGGGCGGGGACGACCTGTTCTTCTCGCAGATCCAGGACCGGGAGGAGGACATCGAGGCCTTCGTCCAGGGCGGCGGCACGCTGGTGCTGTCCGCCGATCCCGCCTGGGCCGCCGTGGAGGTGCTGGAGCTGCCCTGCGACGTGTGGGCGACGTTCGAGACCGTCGGCGGTCTGGCCTTCGAGGGGCACCCGGTCCTGTCCGAGGTCCTGGCGGGAACCGACAGCGTCTGGGACCTGGTCGAGCAGTCCGGGCTCAGCGGCGAGCGGGCGCTGACCGGCGACGAGTGCGCCCTGGACGCCCTGGGCTGGTGGGTGACCCAGAACATGTACGACAACGTGTCCGAGTACGACGCCACCCACGCGGACACCGAACGCTCCATCTGGCCCCAGCGGATCCTCCACAACCACTACGGCAACTGCGGCGAGCTGCAGGACATGGTCACCGCGGCGGGGCGGGCGTCGCTGCTGCCGATGCTCAACGTGTGGAGCCTCGAGGACCACGTCTGGAACCAGTTCTACTTCCTGGACGAGTGGCATCCCTACCAGGTGGACTGGTCCGACGGTCCCACCCGCATCGACTACGGCGGCGTGGGATCGGACGGCATGTTCGGCGGAGGCAAGGAGGTCTCGGGCATGCTCGGCTTCCGGGCCAACGGGTGGATCGAGGACGAGCACATCGGGCTGTACAGCGAGACCATCACCGTCGACGTGGAGTTGACCGACGAGGACGGCGCGCCGGTGGATGGGGCGATGGTGGTGGCCTGGACCGACGCCTACTATTACGAGGACCTGCTGGACCAGGCCGCCTGGGTCCACACGGACCAGCAGGGGAGGGCGACGATCTCGCTGGGGGACAACCGCAACTTCTGGATCATGGCCCGCGGTCCCATCGACGGGGACTCCGAGGCCCACCCCTTCGACGTGGACGACGACACCCAGTACGGTCCGTGGCCGACCTACCTCCAGGAGTACGCCGTCGACGATCCCTTCATCTCCGTGGACGACGGGGTGGCCGGGGCCAGCTTCTCGTTCACCCACGCGTTCGACGAGAGCCGGGGCGTGCCCGTGGCCGAGGTCGCGGACGCCAGCGGCGCAAGCACCGCCGACGTGACCGTCTCGCTCGCGGTCGAGGACACCCTGCTGGACGTACCCGGCGAGGACACCCTGCTCGGCTGGATGGCCGGCATGGGGTACGCGTACGGCGGGCGCCTGATCCAGCCGATGGACGCCCCGGGGACCGTCGACCTGTACCTGGTCGACGGGGCGGCGTACGAGGCGTTCCTGGACGGAGACCCCTTCGACGCGCTCGTGGTCGAAGAGGGCGTGAGCGACGCCAGCGTCGACGTCTCCCTTCCCACCGACGCGGCCGAGCTGTACGTCCTGGTCTCCAATCGCGCGAGCGAGCGCCACCTGCACTTCGTGGACCTCGCCGTGGACTTTGCCGTGACACCGGCGGAGGAGCCCGAGGACGAGGGTGGCTGTCAGTGCGAACAGCGCGGCGGCAGCCCCCGGATCGCCGGGGTCCCGGTCGCGGTCCTCGCGCTACTGATGCTCGTCCGCCGCCGGATCACCGCGCGTTGACGCTCCAGTCGTAGTCCAGGGTCCTGACCTCGGCGCCTCCGTCCCTCGCGTCGACGAGGCGGCCCTGCAGATCCCGGTCCGCATAGGCCTCGACGAAATCGAGAACCTCCGTGCCGAGCCCCTCCCTGCGGGCGTGCGCCTCGAAGTCTCCGCGGAACCAATCGAAGATCGCCGACAGCTCGATGGCGCCGTCGTCGGCCACCCTCACGTGCCGAGGATCGGAGCAGAACGCGCGCGCGGCGCCCTCCAGCTGGCGGTCGAGGCTCTCGGGGTGGTAGGCCGCGGGCGCCAGATCCGGACAGGAGGCGGAGGCGCAGTTGATGGCGGCGTGGATCCGCGCGTCCGCGAAGCGATGGCGAAGAATCCGGTTCTCGAGGGCGTAGAGGCTGACCACCTCTCCGTCCAGGCGGAAGCGCTGGGACCAGAAGAACCCGAACCCCGCCACGGGTTCCAGCGGTGCCCGTACCTCGTGGACCGAGTCGATGGGCCAGGCCTCGACCACCGCGAGCAGCACCAGCGCGTTGTATGCGTTGATGTAGTACGCGAGGCGCGCCTGCTCGGTGGGGAAGCGCGATGGGTGGGACTCCGGGCCCACCTGGGCCAGGGTCGCCGCGTAGGAGCGGAGCTCGCCGGGCGAGTCGGTGAGGACACCGTAGTCCACGCGGCCGTCCTCGACGACCTCGCCGACCACCTGCCCGAACGCGTCGTGGGGGAAGCCGGTGGCGGGGAGGGGCAGGATGTCCCGCCCCGGCTCCAGGACCCGGACGCCCAGCAGGCCTCGCCCGACGAGCAGAACACCGACGGCCACCAGCGCCAGCGCGAGCAGAGCTCGGGGTCGCAGCCAGCCGTCCTGGTCCATCGTCTACTCCTGGGATGGAGTCTTCGCGAACACCGGTCCCGTTACGTCGCCGACCTGAACCTGGACGACGCGGGTGCCGACGGACAAACGACCTGCGGCAACGACGCGGACTGCGACGACGATGACGCCGACAGCGACTCCAGCGGCGACGACGACATCGACGTGGGCGGCGGCTGCGAGTGCGAGAACAACCAGGGACGCAGCCGCCCCGGCGCGGAGGGCGGGGTGCTGATCGCGTCCCTCCTCGCCCTGCTGGTCAGCCGCCGCCGGTCCTGAAATCGGCGCCCCGCTTGTCCCATCGCCAGGGGCCACCTATTCTCCCCGAACCGAACACCTACCCGAACTCGTACCGAGGGAGAGACGGAATGCGTCGACTCACACTGTTGGTGCCGCTGATCGCGATGGCCTTCGCCCCCGCGCTCCAGGCCCGCGCCCAGGAGGCGCTGCTGATCCAGGACCACGAACCCTGGGGCTCGGACGCCTGGCAGAGCGAGCTCACCGCCGCCGGGATCGTCTACACCGAGATCGGATCGGCGGACGTGGCCTCCACCGATCTGACCGACTACGTGATGGTGATCACCAGCAACGACCAGGACAGCACCTACAACACCAACCTCATGGCGAGCTTCTCGGACTTCGAGGACTTCGTGACCCAGGGTGGGGTGCTGATCTGGTCCGCGTGCACCCAGTCCGACGAGACCCCCTACCCGGACCCGCCCTTTGGCGGGACCAACGTGTACGACTACATCAACTACGCCGACGTGGCCGACGCCGGCCACCCGCTGGCGGACGGGGTGCCCGACCCCTCCTACGGCACCGGCGTGGCCCACAACTATTTCGACGGTGTTCCCGGTAACGCCCAGATCGTCATGACCAGCCAGGACACCGGCGAGCCGGTGCTCTACGTGGTCGAGGACGGTGACGGCATGGTCATCGTCACCGGGCTCACCTGGGAGTTCGGCTGGAACAACGCCCAGGACAACGCGGCGGCCCTGGTCAACGGGGTCGAGTGGGGATGGTCCGAGACCGTCTGCGACGGGGACGCGGACGGCTACGACCGGGCGGCCTGCGGCGGGCAGGACTGCGACGACGGCGACGCCTCCATCAACCCCGGCGCCGACGAGTACTGCAACCAGATCGACGACAACTGCAACGGCGCCGTGGACGAGGGCCAGCCCGTGGACGCCCTGGACTGGTGGTACGACGGGGACGCCGACGGATTCGGCGACCCCGGGATCGTCGAGACCGAATGTGATCAGCCCGCCGATTTCGTGGGCAACGACGAGGACTGCGATGACGACGACCCGGCGGTCAACCCCGACGCCGCGGAGGACCGGGACGGGGTCGATCAGGACTGTGACGGCTACTACGACGAGGGTCTGCTGGAGCCCGGCGACCTGATCGTCACCGAGATCATGAAGGACCCCTCGGCGGTCAACGACGAGTTTGGGGAGTGGTTCGAGGTGTTCAACTCCTCGGCGCTGGCCATCAACCTGATCGGCGGGACCGTCTACGACCTGGACGGGGACACCTTCACGATCTCCGCCGATCTGTGGATCCCGCCGGGGGGCCACGCCCTGCTGGCCCGAAACGGCGACGACGGCGTCAACGGGGGCCTGTTCGAGGACCACGAGTACGGCTCGTGGCCCCTGGCCAACGGCAGCGACGAGATTGAGCTGGAGCACTTCGGGGTGATCCTGGACACGGTGGTCTACTCGGATCCGGCCTGGCCCGACGTCTCGGGGCAGTCCATGTCCCTGGACCCGGGCGCCTACGACGCGACCCTCAACGACGACGCCGAGAACTGGTGTGGCGGTCAGGACGGGTACGGGGACGGCGACCTGGGTACCCCCGGCAGCGAGAACCCGGTCTGCTGCCCGGACGCCGACGGCGACGGCTACCTGGACGATGCCTGCGGCGGCGCCGACTGCGACGACACCGATGCGGACGTGAACCCGGCCGCCATCGAGATGTGCGACGGGGTCGACAACGACTGCGACGGGACCGTGGACGAGGACGATGCCCCCGACGCCCCGACCTGGTACGAGGACGCCGACGGGGACGGCTTCGGCCACGCGGACGAGGCGATCCAGGCCTGCGACCAGCCCGATGGCTACGTGGACAACGTCCTGGATTGCGACGACGGCGACGCGAACCAGTACCCCGGGGCGGACGAGGTCTGCAACGGCGAGGACGACGACTGCGACGGTGACGTGGACGAGGACGACGCGGTGGACGCCCCGACCTGGTACGCCGACCAGGACGGCGATGGCTTCGGGGATCCGGCCCTTCCCACCGTGGATTGCGCCCAGCCCGCCGACCACGTGAGCAACGACCTGGATTGCGACGACGGCGACGCGGCGCAGTACCCGTTCGCGGACGAGTACTGCAACGGCGAGGACGACGACTGAGACGGTGACGTGGACGAGGACGACGCCCTG
>CAZITQ010000012.1:18840-74709 GCA_964542165.1 uncultured Rickettsiales bacterium | reverse complement strand
ACCGAGACCGAGACCGAGACCGAGACCGAGACCGAGACCGAGACCGAGACCGAGATGGGGAGGAATCCATGCGAGAGTGCAAGACGCTCCTGACGGTTCTGGCCGTTCTCCTGATGCTGGGCGCCCTGCCCGCGTGCGGGATCTTCGGCGGCGACGACGACGACGACGACGAGGTGGCCAGCTGCGAGGTCTGGGAGCTGTGCGACTTCGCCTTCGACTACTGCCAGGGGTACGGATTCGACGATCAGGGGACCTGCGAGGATCTGTGGCTCGAGGAGTGCTACGACACCGAACGCTACATGAACTGCGCCTGCGGCTGCCTGGACTCGGCCACGGACTGCGCCGATTTCGGCGAGGGGTGCGAGTACACCTGCTGGAACGAACACTGCTGAGCGGGTGACCGCGGGACGGAGAGAGGAACCATGGGCATCTTCGACAGCCTCTTCGGCAAGAAGAAAGACGGGGTGACGGAGGGAGAGGCCCCGCCCAAGCCGGCGAAGTCCGGCTGGGCCCGCCGACTCAAGGGCTACTGGGACATGGCGGATCCCAGGAAGTGGCCCCTGTGCGAGGAGCTGCTGGGGGACATCGCCCCCCACCTGGACGGCGCCAAGATCAAGAAGATCCCGGACGACGACGAGATCGAACTGAGGGCACGCATCGACGGCACCCCGGTCCGCGTCAACATGGAGGTGGACATGGGTTGGGTCCGCCCGGAGATGAAGATCACCAACCGCATCGGCGAGATCTCCCTGGAGCGCGACCACGAGAAGATCCCCCAGGAGCGGGACGAGGACGACGACTGGGCCAGCGACGACGAGCTGCGGGTGTTCCTGGCCAAGGGGATCTTCGTCGAGGGCGACGACGAGGAGGTGGACGAGACCCTCGACACCCTGTCCCAGCTGCCCCCCGAGCTGAAGACCAAGCTGCTCGCCGAGATGGAGCGCCTCCAGTTCATGCACCTGTACGCGTTCAGCGAGAGCATGAACGTCGGCCTCAAGCCCAACAACTACGAGATGGCCGACCCGGTCCAGCACATCCTCGACGTGGTCCGTTTGATGAAGGAGCTGGCCGACGCCCTGGCCACGGGTGAGCGGGACATGGCGTCCGAGCCCAGGGTGATCATCCGCGGGAACGTGGTGATCGATGGCCAGCAGATGGCGCCCACCGAGGGCACGCACACACCCCGGCCCAGCGAACGCGTGACCTGTGGGTACTGCTCCACTCTCTTCGTCCCGGCCGCCGAGCTTCGCTGCCCCAACTGCGGCGCTCCGATGGCAGGTTGACGCCGCTCAGCCGGGGACCACCCACTTCCGAGACACCATCCAGTCGGGCGGCCGGTCCAGCGCCCCGGGATCCACCTCGAAGGTCTCCTCGGAGCCCTCCGCGTAGAGCCGACCTGCCCGGACCGTGATCCCCAGGCAGTCTCCGTCGACGAACCAGGTGGCCCACGGTCCGCCGCCGTTGTCGGTCTTCGCCGGGCGCTTCAGCTCGCGCAGATAGAACGGGATCAGCGCCGGCCGCATGGGCGACTCGCCCAGGGCCAGCACCGCGGCCAGCCTTCGGTCCGGCAGCAAGGCCAGCGCGCTGGCCTCGTGGAGGGGGTACTCCCACAGCAGCGTGCGCTTGCGGGGTCCGTTGCGGACCAGGGCCAACCGCCGGCTGGACAGCAGCACCAGATCGCCGTCCAGTTCGGCCACGTCCACGGCCCAGCCCAGGATGGGGTCCCAGCGGTGGAGTTCCTGCCAGCGGCCGTCGGCGAGTCGTAGCGCGTGGATGGCGGTGTCCCGCCGGTGGAGGACGAAGAGGGTACCCCCGTCGGCCGACGGACAGAGCCGCAGGTCGTCCGGCGTCGGCTCGGGGATGCCGAGGCCGCGGGCGTCGAACGGGGCCTCGAATCCGCCGGGGGTGGAGTCGCCATCCCCCTCGATCCGGTAGGTTCCACCCTTCACCGCGATCCGCCACCTCGCCTGGGACGACGGGGGGATGTCGGACGGCCCGGCCCCCCGTGGAATCCGCTGCTCCGCCCCCAGCTCTGGCGCGGGCAACAGGGGCACGGAGCCGACCTCGTCCAGGCCCGAAACCCGGTACGCGCTGCCGTCCGTTGCCAGGGCGACCACCTGGTCCCCCACCCTCTCCACGGCGGCGCAGTCGAACTGGAATCCGGCCACGTTGCACAGCCGGCCCCCCTCCACGCGCGCGACCAGGAGGTGTCCGTTGAAGGGGAAGTAGGCCGCACCCGGATCGCAGGGGGTCCACCGGACGACCCCCGATCCATCGAGGGGGACGAGCTGTTGTTCGGCCAGGAAACGGCCGATGGGATCGTCGGTCGCCACCCCCGCTCCGGACTCGGCCCGCAGCCCGCCGTGGGCCCGGACGTAGATCGTCTGGCCCAGCTGCTCGCGGTAGAGCGCGCTGGACGTGTGGACCATGGCCACGCGGCTGTCTCCCAGGTAGGCGAGCTGGCGGACGCGGTGTCCGGCCGGGTTCGGGTGCAACGCACGCCAGGTCCCGGCGGCCAGGTCTCCCTCGTACACGGCGTCCCCGGCCACGGCCACCAGGGCGCGCTGGCCATCGGGGGCGAGGGCCATGGCCTCCGGTGCGCCCGCACCCGGAAGTTCGACGGGGACCATGGGCGACGGGGGCGCATCCGCCGCCCTCGAGAGCACGTCCCCCCGGATGGTCACCCGGGACCCGTCCGCGGCGGTCCGCGCGCCGTCGCCCGCATCGGGGATCGCGTCGGGTTCGAGCCGCACCAGGCGGATGGTTCTTCCCCGCGCCTCGAAGGAGAGCCTCTCGTCCACGGAGCGGCGCAGCTCCTCGGCCGCGTGTCGCCGGCGGGCGTCCGGACCTGCCCGGTAGACCTCGACCTCATCCCGGATCCGGGCCCGGACAGCCCGCAGGTCGATCCCCCCGGTCACCTCCCCGTCACCCAGTTGCTCCACCAGGGCCACGGCGTCCCTCACCAGCCGGACCGGGCTGCCGGCGATCACACCCCGGACGCCGTCGAGCTGGTCGCGGGTCCCCACGAGGTAGGCCCACCACAACCAGAACAGAGCATCGGGCACGTCGCTGGCCAGATCCGGCGCCGCCAGGGCGTCGGACAGCGCTGCTTCGACCGGGGAACCGGGGAGGGGCACGGCCGGCCCCACCGGCGGGCCGTCGGAAAACGTGGCGCGGTTCAGGTGCTCGTCGGCGAGGGCACGGGCGATCCAGGTCGCGCGGCGGAGGAGATCCCTGGCCCGGGCGGAGTCCGTCTCCTCCCATCCATCGGTCTCGTCGTGCACCCAGAGGACCGACCGGGCCGCGCCGCCAGCGGGCGGGAAGAACGGACAGCGGACGTCGCCGCTCGCCGTCGATTCCGTGCCGCAGACCACGTTGGCGAATCGGGGCAGGAGGTCGAGGCCCAGGGTATTGCGCCGCTCCGCGTGGACGGCGGCGACGAACAGATTGGGCTCGGAGGGATCGGGAACGAAGCGGAGGTCGACCGGCGGCGGGGAATCCGCGATCGCGCCACACAGGTCCCTCAGGAGATCCTCGAGGTTCCGGACGGGCATGGCGCTCCCCTCTCCCGGGCCTCCTCGTCCCCCGGTTTCCCGGGGCCCGGTGATCCTGGTATAGGCTGGCGCAACGAGGCTGACAACATGACCGACGCGACGACCTACCCCTTCCTCTATTACGGCAACCGCCCCGTGGCCTGGGAGACACCCTTCCAGTCCTGGGAGGTCCGCTTCGTCGACGGGATCACCGAGGACACCTGCGCGATCGTCGCCGGCATCGTGAAGGAGCACCAGGCCGGCAAGGCCTACTACGCAGCCCACTGGTTCGAGGCCGGCGCGTGGGCCTGCCTGGTCACCGGCGCCCAGGACTTCCACACCCGGGAGTTCGAGGAGTTCTTCACCCAGCACGAGGATCTGTTCCGCGCCATCCACGCCCGGGTCCCCATCGCCGAGGTCGTGCACATGAACTCGGTCCGGCGGGGCAGCAGCGACTGGGACCGCTGGACCCACGAGCAGCAGGAGTGGCCCACCTGCCCCCACCCGGAGTGGGAGGCCGGCCCCATGCGTTACCCGCGCCTGTTCGGGCGCGACGATGGCCATGTGGAGGGCCCCTCCGACGCCAACCCCGCGAAGGGGAAGATCGTGCCGGCGTTCAGTCAGCTGCTGAGGGACTGAGTCGAGCGTCGGAGGGTCACTCGACGGGCGCCAGGAGCCACTTCAGCCGGCGGATGATGTCCTGGTGCTGGGGGTCGATCTCCAGCAGCTCGACCCGGCGCCCGGGACTACCCAGGGTGCACAGAGCGACGCAGTGCCACGACTCCCTCGGCACGTAGATCACCTCGGCGAGTTCCACGACGTCCCCGCGTTCCAGCTCCAGGAAGGGCTCGCGGACCTGGTACCTCTGCCCCCGCCGCAGGCATTCGTAGTCTTCCCCGCTGTCAGCCTCGGAGATCGGCCGCCCACGCCGGACCGCCTCCAGCAGCACGGGCAGCAGCTCCCCCAGCTCCAGGAAGGTGGTCGCGCGGTGGTAGTCGGGCCCCAACAGCGGTTTCGCGGAGCCGCACACGATGGTGAGCGAATCGTCGGACGCCTGAAACGAGAACATCGTCTTGTCGCGCACGACCTTCGGATCGTGGACCGCGAGCCACGCCACGGTCCCCTGCACGTTCACCTCCCAGGGCCCCGGTCCCATTCCCCGCGCCCCCAATTCCTTGGCCAGCCACCGGGCGGCTTGGCCTGGTGGCGGCACCCGTGATCCCGGTCGTGTCGAGTCCTGCGGCATGTCGGATCCCTCGCAAAAGAGGTATGCCACAGGCTTGCCGGGCACGCACGAACTCGCATCCCGGAATACATCCCTTGTCCGGGTGTCCTCCAAAACACCAACGCGCCCGCCCGTCCACGGGCGCGTTCGAGGGGATCTCCCCGGAGGAGTCGCGCGCATGTCCCGTCTGGTCTTCCTTCTCGTCGTCTCCCTCACCCTCTCCCTACCCGTCGGGGCGCTGGCCCAGGGGATGCTGGTGCCCACGGAAGGGGCGCCGGAGAGGACGTTCGCGCTGGAGCACCAGCACGTGGACGTGAGCGTGGAGGGGCGGATCGCCACCTACACGGTGCAGCAGGAGTTCCGGAACCTGACCGACGGGATCATCGAGGCCACCTACTACATGCCGCTGCCCGAGGGATCGACCCTGTCGTCCTTCGCGATGTGGATGAACGGGCGGCGGACCGAGGCGTCGCTGCTGTCCAAGCGCAAGGCGCTGGAGGTCTACGAGGCCATCGTGGCCAAGCTGGTGGACCCGGGGCTCATCGAGTACGTGGACCAGGACCTGGTCCATGCGCGCATCTTCCCGATCCTGCCCAACCAGACCCAGAAGGTGGAGCTGACCTTCGCCTCGCTGGTGGAGGTGGAGGGGGACCGGGCCCAGCTGCGCTACCCGCTGCGGGCCGGCGCCGCGACCGGTGGCGTGAACGGCGAGGCCACCCTGAAGGTGACCATCGCCGACGAGCTGCCCGTGGCCAGCGCCTACTCCCCCAGCCACCCGGTGTCGGTGCACAAGAGCGAGGGCCAGACCGTGGTCGAGTACCGGGAGCAGGGCGCCAAGATGGAGCAGGACTTCCAGCTCTACTACGCCTACACCGCCGAACCGATCGGCATGAACGTGGTCAGCTACCGGCTGGCCGGTGAGGACGGCTACTTCCTGCTGATGGCCGCCCCCGGCGACCCGCCGGACGTGGGCGCCCAGGCCAAGGACATCACGTTCGTGATCGACACCTCGGGCAGCATGACCGGGGACAAGATGGAGGGCGTGCGCGACGCCCTGCGTTACTGCCTGGACTCGTTGAACCCTGCCGACCGCTTCACCGTGGTCCGCTTCGCCGAGCACGCAGAGGCCCTCTCGCCGACCCCGGTGCAGGCCACCCCGGAGCACGTGGAGGCCGGCATCGCCTTCGTGGACGGGCTGGATCCCCTGGGCGGCACCAACATCTACGAGGCGGTGGACGCGGCCCTCTCCTACCGGGCGCCGGCCGACCGACCCCACTACGTGGTCATGCTCACCGACGGCACCCCCACCGTGGGCGTCACCTCCACCGAGGCCATCGCCGAGCTGGCCCGCAGCCGGACCGAGGGCACCGACGGCCAGGTGCGGATCTTCGCCTTCGGCCTGGGCTACGACGTGTCCACCCACCTGCTGGACACCCTGGCCGCGGAGAACCGCGGCACCGCCGACTACCTGCAGCCGGGTGAAGACGTCGAGTGGGTCATCTCCAGCTTCTTCCGGCGAGTCTCGCGGCCGGTGTTGACCCAGCTCGAGCTGGACCTGGGCAACGCTCAGGTCTTCGACGTCTACCCCGGCGAGCTGCCCGATCTGTACAGCGGCACCCAGCTGCTGCTGCTGGGCCGCTACAGCGGCCGCGGCGATCAGAACATCACCCTGACCGGAGTCGCCAACGGCCAACCCTGTGAGTTCCGCTCCCGGGTGAACTTCGCCGGCCAGCCCCGGGACGACGCGGACTTCCTGCCCCGCATGTGGGCCAGCCGCAAGGTGGGCTTCCTGCTCGACGAGATCCGCCGCGACGGCGAGACCACCGAGCGGGTGGACGAGGTCAAGCGCCTGGGCTACCGCTACGGCATCCTGACCCCCTACACCTCGTTCCTGGCCACCGAGGACATGCCCGTGGCGGACCTGATCGCCGCCGAGGATCCCTCCGACGCGCTGAAGGTCCTGTGGAGCGCGGCCCCTGCCGCCGCGGCGGCCGACGAGAGGGACCGGGCGTTCGCCGACGCCTTCCGCGGTTTCCACGACGACACGGGCTCCGACGCCGTGCTGGCCAGCCTGGCCATCGACGAGCTGCAGTCGGCCAGCCAGCGGTCCCTGGACGCGCCGGGCCAGGTGGTGGCCGACCGGGTGTTCCACTTCCGCGGCGGGGTCTGGATCGACGAGTCCTTCGACGTGGACATGGACACCCTGTCGGTCCGCTCCATGTCCGACGGCTACTTCGCCCTGTTGCGGGACCACCCCGAGCTGCGTCGCTTCGCCGCCCTGGGCGAGTCGGTTGTGTTCACCGTGGGCGACGGCCGGGCGGTGTTCTTCACCCCCGGTGGCAAGGACGTGCGTCCGGGACGGCTGTCGGCCTTCGTCGGACGTTGATCCACCTCTCCACAACCCCCGTTACGTAACCTTCGTTACGCGACTGTCGTCACATAACGCTCGTTACTCATCCGTCGCTACGCCACCACCGCTACACGCCCCCTGTTACACCGCCCCCCCCGCGACCGTCCCGTACCCCGGAATCCGTAGTCGATCCCCATCCAACCGGTCCCCGTCGCCGTGGCACGCGCCTTGCTCCTCTCCTCCCCACATAGGAGGACGAACATGCGAAGTACACGAACCTGTTCCCTGGCGATCCCGCTGGCGGTCGCCCTCGCCGCGGTGCCTGCCCTCGAGGCAGACGCGGGCGGTGTCGCGCCCTGCAGCATCTGCTCCGTGGAGCTCGCCGAGGCCGACGGGGTGATCTCGGGCATGAGCTCGAGCGCCTACGGAGGCCTCGACGACCCCCTCGACGTCCCCGATCCCTCGTGGGCCTACGGCATGGGCTGGAGCGCCACCGGGGGGGTGGACCGGGGCTTCGTCGATCCCATCGGCTGGCTGTTCGGCCTGATCTCCAGCGCCATGGAGGGGGATCAGGACGCGGTGGACGACGAGGCGGGCTACGCCTTCGGGATGTCGTCGTCGGCCCTGGAGGGGTACGTGGACCTGGTGGCCGCGACCGACCTGGACGAATGCCACGGGGCCGTGGTCGACGCCCGCGCACTGGGCGACCGGCACGTGGCGCTGTTCTCGGCGCCCGTCGAGCTGCTGGGCACCCGGGTGGTCACCTGGATCGACGCCCGGTCCCTGCCCGCGGAGCTCCAGCGCGAGCTGGGGGAGGACGAACGCGACGAGCCGGTGCTGGCGCTGCTGGATCCCACCCTGGATCCGGACCAGGTCCGCGCTCGCATGGCGCGTTCGGTGGCCGAGGTCGATTCCCCGGACCCCGACCGCATCGCCCTGACCGTCTACGAGCCCGACAACATCCACCCGGACGCGCCCAACGTGCTGGTGCTCGATCCCGCGCTGCTGGGTGTGGACCACGACCCCGGCCGGGGCGGACTCGCGCAGCCGGACGATCTGGTCGCCGAGGTGCACATGATCCTGGCCGCCCCGCGCTGATCACTGCCGACATCCGCAATTCGCTGAAACAAACCCACATCGGACCGTCTCTATACCTGTAGCTCCAGTTCCCGCGGAACTGGCCGATGGAAGAGATGAGATGATCCGTAGATTCACCCTGTCCGTGGCCGCTGCGACGCCCCTGGCCTTCGTGGCTGCGGCGCTGTTCGGCTCGGTGATCGCAGGGTGGTTCACCGACGTAAGGCCCCCCACGGCTCCCCCGTTCGGCCCCGGTGAGATGCTGCTTCGAAGCCAGGTGTCGACCCTGGCCGAGCTCGAGACCCGGGCGCGGGCCCGGAGCGCAGCTGCCGCACAGCTGGAGACCACGCGCCAGATCGTGGTGCAATCGCTCGCCGGGGACCAGGCCAGGTGCGTGTGGGAGCACACGGAGCTCGACGGCCGGACCACCACGACGCGTCTGCCCTTCCCCTGCGAGCGACCCGTGCGCTCCGCGAGCCAGCGCATCCGCACGACCGCCTACTACTCCCCAGCGACCGAGCAGGCCAGGTACGCCACCGGCTCGCTGGAGGGGGACGTCCGGTTGAACGGCCAGGGCACGCGCACGGCGGCCGGAGCCGTCCCCGCCCACGGCGTATTGGCCGCCCCCAGCGGTTACCCCTTCGGCACCCGGATGCACGTCGAAGGCTACGGACTCGGCACCGTCCAGGACCGTGGCGGCAGGATCGTCCGGCATGGCGACGTGGATCGCGTGGACGTCTGGATGGGTCACGGCGAGCGCGGACTCCGACGGGCCATGGCCTGGGGCATCCGCGACCAGATCGCCACGGTGTTCGTGGACGGCGAGGCCGACGACATCGATCGCCTCGCCGGCGCGGTCCTCGACGGCTGATTCCTTCGATTTTCCCGCCCCTTTCCTGGGATTCCGCTACGCTCCCGATGCAGGAGCAGAAGGCGGATGGGTGATCGGTTGGACGCGATCGTCGTCGGGGCCGGCCTGGGAGGGCTGACGGCGGCGCTGACCATGGCCCACCGGGGCATGCGGGTGCTCGTCCTGGAGCGCAACGGCGTGCCCGGCGGTTGTGCGACCAGCTTCGTCCGCGGTCGCTACGAGTTCGAGGCCTCGCTGCACCAGCTGTCGGGCGTGGGCCTGGCCGACCGCCCCGGGCGCCTCTACCCCTTCCTCGAGGAACTCGGGGTGATGGACGAGGTGGACTTCGTCCGCACGCCGTCGTTCTTCCGCAGCGTGTTCCCCGACCTGGACATCACCCTCCCCGCGGGCCGCGAGCCCTTCACCGACGCCCTCTGCGACGGATTCCCGGATGCGGCCGACGGCATCCAGCGCTTCATGAAGCTGCTGTTCACCATGGGCAAGGAGGTGAAGTACTTCTACCCCCTCATGGCCTGGCCCTCCCTGCCACCTCCGGGGCGGGTCCTGCCGTTGCCGTTCAAGACGCCCAACATGATGCGCTACGCCATGCTGACCTGGGGGCAGGTGCTGGACCGGCACGTGGAGGACGAACGCGTCCGGGCGTTGCTGTCCCAGATCTGGAGCTACCTGGGGCTGCCCCCGTCGCAGCTGTCGTTCACCTTCCTGGCCTCGGCGATGGCGTCGTACATCGACGAGGGGCCGCTCTACGTCCGGGGTCGATCGCAGGCCCTGTCCAACGGGCTGGTCCGGCTCCTGGAGCGCGCCGGCGGCGAGGTGCGACTCAACCAGGGTGTCCGGGAGATCCGGGTGGCTCAGGGCAAGGTCACCGGGGTGGTCACCGACGAGGGCGAGGAGATCCCCGCGACCCAGGTCGTGTCCAACGTGGACCCGGTCACCACCTGCCGCGAGCTGATGGATCCCGACGAGGTCCCGAGCCTGTTCTGGCACCGGCTGCGCTCCAACACCGTGGGCCCGTCGACCATGAACCTCTACCTGGGCCTGGCGCGCACAGGTGAGCAACTGGGTCTGACCCACCACGAGACCTTCGTCAACGAGAGCTACGACGTGGAACAGCGCTGGGAGCGGATGAAGTCCATCGGCCCCCCCGCCGAGGCCACGGTCACCAACTTCAACGCGGTCACCCCCGACATCTCCCCTCCGGGGACCTCGATGGTGGTGGTGACCAGCCTGATCTACGGCGAGCCCTGGCTGGCGGTCCCCCCGCAGGAATACGTGGCCACCAAGCAGCGGATGGCCGACCAGATGCTCCAGCTGGCCGAACGGGTGGTGCCCGACCTGCGCGACGCCATCGAGGTGATCGAGGTGGCCACGCCGCTGACCAACATGCGCTACGTCGGCCAGCTCGGCGGCGCGGTCTATGGCTTCGAGCAGCCGCCGGGGGAGACCACCCTGTTCCGCCTGGCCCACAAGGGCCCCCTGGAGGGCCTGTTCTTCGCCGGGGCCTTCACCCAGCCCGGTGGGGGATTCGAGCCGGCGATGCTCTCGGGCTGCTCCGCCGGCGCCAAGGCCGCCCATCGCGCGGACGCGACCAGAGCGGGGGTCTGACATGGGGTTTTTCCTGTGGGACCTGGGGCAGGACGCCGCCGCCCACCTGCGCGGCATCACCGGCTGGATCCACACCCGCCGACCCGGCCAGGGCACCGACTTCCTGGCCGACGAGTACCGGGCGCAGACCCGCAGGGCAGTGGAGGCGCTCCACCCGACCACCATGCAACTGCGGGTCGTGGAGGTGACCGACCGGACCCCCACGACGCGGACCTACCGCCTGGAACGCGAGGACGCCGAACTCCCGCCCTTCCGCCCGGGGCAGTACGTGAACCTGTGGGTCGACATCGACGGCGTGCGGACCCACCGCCCGTACAGCATCTGCTCGATCCCGGGCGATGCGCTGCTGGAGCTGTCGATCAAGGAGGTGGCGGGCGGATTCGTGGCGCCCCACCTGCTCGGCCACCTGCAGGTCGGCACCCGGATCGAGTCCAGCGGGCCGTCGGGGAGCTTCGTCCACGAACCGCTGGCGGATGGCCGAGACCTGGTCCTGCTCGCCGGCGGCTGTGGTGTCACCCCCTTCGTGAGCATGGTGCGGCAGATGGACCGCGACGGCTGGCCGGGCACGGTGCACCTGATCCACGGCTGCCTGGAGCCGGACGAGGCCATGTACGGCGACGAATTCGAACGCCTGGCGGACGCGAGCGGGCAGTTCCGCTACGACCGGATCTACTCCGGGGCGTCCTGGGCGGCACCCGGCCGCAGCGGATTGCTGGACGCCCGCTGCCTGGGCGAGCTGGTGGGCGAGGCCAATGGACAGGCCTTCTTCGTCTGTGGCCCCACGCCCATGACCGAGCTGTGTCGAGTCGCGCTGCGCGAGCTCGGGGTCGCCGATCATCGGGTCCGCGTGGAGCTGCCGGGCGCGCCCGAGGACGTGACCGGGTGTCCCGGCTGGCCCGCCGGCCTGCAGGCATCGGCCCGGTTCAAGCTCCGTGTGGGCGATCGGGAGGTCCAGGCGGCGGCCGGCGAACCCCTGCTGTGCACGCTGGAACGCCACGGACTGCTGGTCCCGGCCCGTTGCCGCTCCGGAGAGTGCGCCGCGTGCCGCACCCGCCTGGACTCGGGCCGGGTGTACGAGCTGCCCACCGCCCACGTGCGCGAATCGGACCGCGACTACGGCTACGTCCATCCCTGCGCGAGCTACCCGATCTCGGATCTGGAACTGACGTTGTGACTCGACCGGCGGTCACGCGTTGCTGGCGTAGGCCACAGGCCAGGTGAGCACGAAGGCGGCAGGCGCGGTCAGCAGGGCCAGCAGCAGCCGGACCGCGGTGGGATGGGGCGGGTAGGCCGTCCCGAGGGCGAAGAACACCGCCACGGCCGCCATCAGCGACAGGATCACGGACACGGTGCTGGCGGCGCGGACGACGCGCGGGTCGAAGCTGAAGCTGCTGTCCGCCGAGACCCTCAGGCCGAAGCCCACGCTCACCAGCGAGGGCACGCCGAACAGCAAGAAGACCCAGAACGAGGCCACGAAGGGGCTGTTGACGTCGGGACCGCCCATGACCCGGGTGCCGCCGCCGAGGCCCACAGCGTCCACTGCCATCGTGCTCAGGCCGATGATCCACCCCAGGGTGAACGGCAGGATCGCGAACACCAGGCCGGCGCAGACGAAGAGCAGGCCCCAGACACTGGCGCTTCGGCGGGCCATGTGCGTTTCCCGGAGCTATGGGGTCAGGAACAGAGGTCGAGGTCGAACACCCTCAGCGCGACCTTGCAGGCGTTGTTCTCGGCCCGGTCGATGCCCGGGCCGCCGCCGATGTCGTAGAAGTCCATGCACTCCTCGTAGAACTCCTCGCCGTCCAGGTAGCCCGTGTACTCCCAGTCGCCGGCGTAGAGGTCCTCCCAGCAATCGGCCTGCTGCTGGCAGTACATCTCGCAGGGGCTCGAGCAATCCGAACCGCTCATCACGACGAGCGCTCCGACGGTGATCAACGCGCACAGGATCTTGCGGGCCATGGCCCCTCCTCCTCGGTCGTTGGGTTCGTCCGATCAGATTCCGATCAGCGCGCCGCCGTCGACGGCGATGTTCTGGCCGGTGATGTAGCTGGCATCATCGCTGGCCAGGAAGGTGTGGACGCTGGCGATCTCGTCGGGGTTGGCCAGGCGCCGCAGGGGGATCCGGCTGAGCATGAACTGCACGACCTTGTCCGGCACGCCGGCGAACATCTGGGTCTCGGTGGCCCCGGGGGACACGCAGTTGACCAGCACGTTGTTGCGGGCGCCCTCGAGCGCCAGGGTGCGGGTCAGGCCCACGATGCCGGCCTTGGAGGCGGCGTAGTTGGTCTGGCCCATGTTGCCGTCGGCGCCGATGGACGAGGTCGAGATGATCCGTCCCCATCCCTGCTCGTTCATGATCGGCATCACCGCCTGGGCGCAGAGGAACGAGCCCTTGAGGTTGACGTCGATCACGGCGTCCCACTTCTCCTCGGTCAGCTTGACCGCGAAGCCGTCGCGGGTGATGCCGGCGTTGTTGACCAGGATGTGCACGGTGCCGAAGGCCTCGACGGCCGCGGCGACCATGGCGTCCACCTCGGCCTTGTCGGCCACGTTGCAGTGGCAGGCGATGGCCTTGCCGCCCGCGCCCTCGATATCGGCGACCACCCCGGCGGCCTGATCGTCGACCACGTCGGCCACGACCACCGCCGCGCCCTCGGCGGCAAAACGCTTCGCCGTGGCCGCGCCGATCCCGCTGCCCGCGCCCGTCACGATGGCGACCTTGTCATTCAAACGCATGGATCCCTCCAATTTTCCCGTGCCCGTGCCCGTGCCCGTGCCCGTGCCCGATCTCTTCTCCCGGACACGACCGAGCCCGAACCGGACCCGTATGTATTCCTCGCTAGCCCTTGGCCCGCATCAGCAGGACCCACTCACCGTCGGTGACGGTCTCTTCCCGCTGGTTGACCAGGTTCATCGCGAACCAGACCACGCCCTTGCCGCCCTTCGAGGAGGCCTTCTTCTTGGCGACCTTGAGGCACAGCGTGAGCGTGTCGCCGGGGAAGACCGGCGCCTTGTAGTTCAGGGTCTGGCTCATCAGCGCGATGGTCGTGCCCTCCATCGTCCGGGTCTGATTGGCCAGCCCGGTGGCGATGGCCACGCCCAGCATGCCGTGGGCGATCCGGGTCTTCATCGGCGTGGCCGCGGCGAACACCTCGTTGGTGTGCAGCGGGTTGAAGTCACCGGAGACGCCGGCGAACGCGGCGATGTCGGCTTCCGTGACCGTCCGGGAGGCGGTCCACAGCTCGTAGCCCTCCTCCCAGTCCTCGAAGTACCAGCCCTGCATCTCGTAGCTCATCGAAATATCCTTTCCGAACCCGTGCCCGTGCCCGTGCCCGTGCCCGTGCCCGTGCCCGTGCCCGATCTCTTCCTCTTCTCCCTCAATCCCCCATGTAGTCCAGCCCCTGGATCGCCCGGTACACCCGCTCCTGCGTCATCGGAATCCGCCGCATCCGCACCCCCACCGCGTCCTTGACCGCATTCGTCAGCGCCGCCGCGGTGGGCACCAGGCCCATCTCGCCGATGCCCTTGGCGCCGAAGGGGCCGTTGGGGTCCACGGTCTCCACGAAGCCGACCTCGATCTTGGGGACCTCCTGGTTGGACGGCAGCCGGTAGTCCAGGAAGCTGGGGTTCAGCAGCCGGCCGCGATCGAGCTGCAGC
Organism: uncultured Rickettsiales bacterium; assembly: GCA_964542165.1. GTDB lineage: Bacteria > Myxococcota_A > UBA796 > UBA9615 > CAYRNR01 > CAYTBN01. Next base: position 60,391 of record CAZITQ010000012.1, on the reverse strand, counting down.
TCCTCGGTCAGCCCGTAACCGATGCCCATGGCCGCGCCGCCCTCGATCTGGCCCTCGGCGGCCAGCGGGTTGATCACCCGCCCGGCGTCGTGGACGGCCACGAGCCGCACGATGGTCACCTCGCCCGTGTCCGGATCGACCTTGACCTCGGCCGCCTGGGCGCCGAAGCCGTAGGCCACCGACATGTTCCCGTAGAACCGGCGGTCCATCATCTGGTTGGGCGGGTCGTAGAACGCCTCGCCGACCACACCGCTGCCGCCGGGGCGGAAGTGCATCTTGCGCACCGCGGTGGAGATGGGCATCGCCCGCTCCGGATCGGCGGTGACGAACACCATCCGGTCGCGGATGGTCAGCTCGTCGGGGCTCGCCTCGAGCTTGCCCGCGGCGTACTCGAGGATCTTGGCCTTGGCCTCCCGGGCCGCCAGGATCGCCGAGTTGCCGCCGATGAAGGTGGTCCGGCTGGCGTGGCAGCCCACGTCCCAGGGTTTGACGTCGGTGTCCGTGTTGACCACCGACACGTCCTCGGCCCGCACCCCGAGCTCCTCGGCCACGATCAGCGCCATGGCCGTCTCCGAGCCCTGGCCGATCTCGGTGGTGCCGGTGATCAGCGTCACCTTGCCGAAGTCGTCCACCTTGACGATGGAGCCGCAGCCGTCCGAGCGGTAGATCCGCGCCCCACCGCCCACGTTCATGGTCGCGGCGATGCCGATGCCGTGGTTCGCGGGCAGCTCCCGGCCCCAGCCGATCATCTCGGCGGCCTTCTCGATGCACTCCTTCTGACCGCACGACGTGATCTGCAGCCCCTGGGGGGTCTCGCTGTCCGGCACGTTGGCGTTGAGCATCCGGATCTGGACCTTGTCCATCCCGATCCGCTCGGCCAGCTCGTCCAGCATCGACTCGAGGATGAAGGTCGCCTGGGGGTTGCCGTAGCCCCGGATGGCGCCGCTGTAGGGGTTGTTGGTGTAGACCATCCGCGCCCGCATGTGGGCGTGGGGGATGCGGTACAGGGCCGCGACCGTCTCCAGCTTGACCACCGGCGTGCCCACGCCCCACGAGACGTAGGCGCCGAGGTCGCACAGGAAGTCCACCTCGACGGCCTGGATCCGGCCGTCGCGGGTGATGCCCATCCGGGCGTGGACCAGGGACGGCTGGCGGGTGGTGCAGACCCGCAGCTCCTCCTCGCGGGTGTTGACGACCTTCACCGGCCGGCCGCACTCCCGGGCCAGCAGCACGGTGATCATGTCCAGCGTGTGGGTGTCCAGGCCCTTGCCGAAGGAGCCGCCGATGGTGGGCTGGATCACTCGGATCATCGAGCCGGGGATGCCGAAGGCGTCGGCGAAGTCCTTGGCCATCAGGAAGGGCACCTGGTTGGGCGTCCAGACCGTCAGCCGGCCCTCGTGATCGAAGGCGGCCATGCAGCCCGACGGCGCCAGCTGTCCCGGCGAGTGCTGGGGCAGCCGGATGTCCATCTCGATGACCTCGTCGCTGGCGGCGAGGCCCTCGTCCAGATCCCCGTGCTTGTAGTCGTACTTGGTGAACAGGTTCTTGCGGCCCTCGTGGAGCACGGGAGCGCCGTCCGCCAGGGACTCGGCGGCGCTGAACACCCCGGGCAGCTCCTCGTACTCGACCTCGATCAGCTCCAGCGCCGCCCGGGCCTGGGCCTCGGTGTCCGCGGCCACCGCCGCCACCTCGTCGAAGTGGCAGCGGACGAGATCCTTCTTCAGGGGCGTGTTGTCCTTGCCAAAGCCGAAGACGATGCCCTCGGAGTCGGCGCCGGTGAGCACCTTGCGAACGCCCGGGGCAGCCTCGGCCTGGCTCGTGTCGATGGAGACGATCCGCGCCCGGGAGATCCCCGATCGCAGGACCGCGCCGTGCAGCATCCCCGGCTGCTCCAGGTCCTGCAGGTACTGGGCCGCGCCGGTGACCTTGGGCAGCACGTCCTTCTTGGGGGTGCGCTTGCCGACGTTGACGAACTCGCTCATCGGCCGGCCTCCTCGCGCAACGCCCGCGCGGCGTCGAGGATGGCCTCGCGGATCTTGGTGTAGCCGGTACAGCGGCACAGGTTGCCCTCGAAGGCGGAGCGGATCTCCTCGTCGGTCGGCTCCGGGTGCTCCCGCAAGAAGGCGTCGGCCGTCATCAGGTACCCCGGAGTGCAGTAGCCGCACTGCACCGCGCCGGCGTCGATGAAGGCCCGCTGGATCGGGTGCAGCTCGTTCACGCCGGGGGCGAGCCCCTCCACCGTGCGGAGGGTGCTGCCGTCGGCCTCCACCGCCAGCATCAGACAGGAGTTGACCGACTTGCCGTCCACCTCGACCACGCAGGTGCCGCAGTCGCCGGTGCCGCAGCCGTACTTGGTCCCGGTGAGCTCCAGCTCCTCGCGCAGGACCTCGAGCAGGGGACGGTCCACGTCCACGCTCACCTCGTAGACCCGGTCGTTGACCGTCAGGGTGATGGGCCGCTTCATCCCGCTTCCCCCTCCCCCGCCAGCGCCTCCAGGCCCCGGCGGGTCAGGTTGCGCACCATCTCCGAGCGGTACCAGGCCGAGCAGCGGACGTCGTCGATGGCCGAGGCGTCGGTCACCGCGCCATCGGCGGCCGCGGCGATGGTCTCCGGGGTCAACGGGTTGCCGACCAGGGCCGCCTCGGCGGTCGCGCTGCGGCACGGGGTCGGCGCCACGGCGCCCAGGGTCACCCGGGCCGCCGTCACCGCGCCGTCGGCGCCCCGGTCCACCAGCAAGCCGATGGAGGCCACGGCGCAGTCCGCCGTGGGCCGGTTGGCCAGGCGCTCGTAGCGGCCCTCACCCCGCTGGCGGGGCACCCGCAGAGCCACGGCCAGCTCGTCCGCGGCCAGGCAGCTGCTGCCGGGGCCGGTGAACCAGTCCGCGAGGGGAACCACGCGCTCCCCGGCGGGGCCGAAGACCTCGACCTCGGTGCCCAGGGCCAGCAGCGGGCCGGCGGTGTCGCCGGCGGGGGAGGCGTTGCAGATGTTGCCGACCACCGTGGCCCGGTTGCGCACGTTGACGTTGCCCATCCGGCACAGCGCGTCGATGAGCAGGGGGGCCCGTTCGGCCACGAGGTCGCTCTGCAGAGCCTGGCCCAGGGTCACCCGGGCGCCGATGCGCAGACCGTCGCCGTGGGGTTCGAGGGCGTCCAGGCCCGGGATGTCCACCAGGCTCACCACCGCCCCCACCTGGCGGCGTCCGCCGCGGAGCTGGACCATCAGGTCGGTACCGCCATTGAGCACGCAGGCCGGCGCCGGTCCCTGCTGCAGCATCTCGACCGCCTCGCCGAGGCTGGCCGGTCGGTGATAGACGAACGAACTCACGAGTCCTCCCTGGCCATCTCGACGCCCCGCTCGAACGCCCAGACGTTGGCCTCGCGGAACTGCGGCTTGCCGAAGTTCTCCACCACGGTCCGCAGGTCCTGTTCCGCAAAGGGGAACCATCCGGTCCCCACCACGTAGCCCAGCACCATCTGGTTCAGGGACTTGTACCGCTTGACCTTCGCGACCTCGGCCAGGGCGTCGAAGGCCCGCCAGGTCACCCCCTGGTCGTCCAGGTAGCGGGTCACCTCGGGCCGCAGCTCGGCGTTCGGCGCGTTGAACACCGCCCGTCCCCCGGGGCGGACGAAGTCCAGATTGCGGTAGCCCTCCACGGCATTGAACGCGACCAGGCAGTCCGCCGCGCCCTTGCGAATCAGCGGCGCCGCGAAGTCGCCCACCTTCCAGTGGGAGACCACCGATCCGCCCCGCTGGCTCATGCCATGGGTCTCCGAGCCCAGGACCCGGAAGCCCAGGTTGGTGGCCGTGCGCGAGAGCACCGACGCCGCCGTCACCACCCCCTGGCCGCCCACGCCGGCGATCAGGTACTGGCCCATTCCCTGGTCGCTCATGACTCCTCCACCGGCACGAAGGCGCCCTTGGGACAGCTGGGCGCGCAGGTGCCGCAGTCGACGCACAGGCTGCGATCGATGGTCACGTAGCGGTCCTTCTTGCGCGCCGCGTCCGGGTTCTGCGGGACGATGGCGGGGCACTCGAAGTGACTGACGCAGAGGTAGCAGCCGTTGCACAGGTCCTGGTCCACGTCCAGGTGGGCGATGGGGCCCTGGCGGTCGTAGAGCACGCAGGGGTGGCGGGCGATGACCACCGCCACCGTGCCCTCGTCACCGCGGACGTAGGCGTCGGCCCGCTCCAGGACGTCGGTGAACGCTCCGTGGTCGTAGGGGTCGACCACCTCGATGAAGTCCACCCCGCACCCGGACACCAGACGCTCCAGGGGGATCTTGGCGCCCTGCTCGCCGTTGGCGAGGCCGCCGGTACCCGGGGTGGGCTGCATGCCCGTCATCGCGGTGATGTCGTTGTCCAGGATCACCAGCACCATCCGGGCCCGGTTGTAGACCGCGTTGAGCAGCCCCGCGGGACCGGAGTGGAAGAAGGTCGAGTCCCCCATGGTGGCCACGACCGGCTGGTGGGTGTCGTCCAGGGCGTAGGCCTGGGCGAAGCCGCTGGCCAGGGTGATGCCGGCCCCCATGTCCAGACAGGTGTCCACCGCCTCGAGGTTGGTGCCGAGGGTGTAGCAGCCGATGTCCGAGGTGTAGATCGACTTGCGTCCCTTGAAGACCTTGCGGATGGCGTGGAACGCCGAGCGGTGGGGGCAGCCGGGGCAGAGGGTGGGCGGACGGACCGGGAGGTTCAGGGCCTCCATCGCCGTCTCGGCTTCGGTCCGGGCGGTCACCTCCACGGGGACGCCGGCCTCCTGCAGGATCGGCGCGATGGCCTCGGCCTGGCGCTCGGGCGTCATCTCCCCCCAGTCCGGAACGTGGCCCGACATCCGCCCGAGGGCCCGCGTCCGGTCCGCGAGCAGGGTCTCGATCAGCGAGTCCGGCTCCTCGAGCACCAGGATCCGCTCGAAGCGGCCGACGAACTCGTTCACCAGCGCCTCGGGGAAGGGGTACGGGACGCCGAGCTTGAGTACGGGCACCTGGTCCCGCAGGCCCTGCTCGTCGAGCCACTCGACCAGGTTGGCGTAGGGCACACCGCCGGCGATCACCCCCAGGGGGCGACGCTCGCCGTCGGCCGGGAGGTTCTCGGCCCGGTTGAAGGGCTCCAGTCGGCAGAGTTCATCGGCCAGGGTCGCCAGCTTGTCGTTGAGTTCCTGGTGCAGTATGCGCCGGAAGCGCGGCGTGGCGGCCCAGCGTCCCACGTCGCGGGGGAAGTTTGCCTTCGGGTAGGCGTCGTCGACCGGGCGGAAGTCGATGGACTGGATGGCGTGGCAGACACGGATCGCCGGCCGGATGATCACCGGGACCCGGTGGCGCTCGCTGAGCTCGTAGGCCGCCTCGATCATCGCCCGGCCCTCGTCCGGATCCGAGGGATCGAACACGGGCACCTTGGCGAAGTGGGCCATCCAGCGGGTGTCCTGCTCGGTCTGGGAGGAGTGGGGGCCCGGGTCGTCGGCGGATACGATCAACATGCCGCCCAGCACGCCGGTGTAGGCGGCCGACAGCAGGGAGTCGGCGGCCACGTTGAGGCCCACCTGCTTCATGATCGTGGCCGATCGCTTGCCCGCCCAGGAGGCGGCCAGGGCGTTGTCGAACGCCACCTTCTCGTTCACCGACCACTCGGTGTAGATGTTCAGCCCTTCTTCCTTGGCGAAGCGCACGACACCCGGGAGGATCTCGCTGCTCGGCGTGCCCGGGTAGGAACACGCCACCTGGCAGCCGGCCTCCACCAGGCCGCGGGCCAGCACCAGGTTGCCCAGGAGGGTCTCGGTCCTCGTCTCGCTCATCCGCGCACCCCTTCGATGAGGGATCGGCCCTTTTTCGCCCTGCCCACCGCCGCCGCTGTTCCTGCCGTCCGCACCCGGGCCTGCCACCTCGGACCGAACCTTGTACCTCACGCGCACGCGCGGAGGCAATTGGATCACCGCCAGGATGGCCCACGTTCCCCTTGCACGGATCGGCGTCTGCCACGATCCTGTCTTCCGCCCCCTCAGGCGCGCCGCCGCGGGCGGCCGCGGGTGGTCACGCGCGCCGGGGTGCACGGGAGGAGTCGGCCGTGTTCGCGACCCACAACAACGACCGCGAGAGCTGTGTTTCGAACCCGCCGCCCCGGAGGAGACTCGGGCTCGGGGCGACGGCGCTGCTGATCGCAGCGTTTCCCGCGCAGGCGCTGGCGGCGGTCAACCCCGGCTTCGAGACCGGCGACCTGACCGGGTGGTCCCAGTTCCTGACCGACAACGGCAGCATCGGCACGCCCACGGTGACGACCTTCGACACGGACGGGAACGGCTCGGCCAGCTACGCGGCCCACATGCACGTCGGCAAGGCCGACTACTACGGGGCGGGGGGCAGCCAGGGGGGAGGCCTGAGCCAGCAGGTGGTGCTGGACGCGGGAACGCTGACCATCTCGGTGGACGTGGCCGTGTACAGCGACGACTACAACACCGACGCCGGCTGGTTCATGATCCTGTTCGACGGGGGGTACGTCGACTCCCACGACTTCTACTACATCAGCGCCGGCCAGACCGAGCGCCACACCCTGTCCGGCAGCGTCACCGGCGTGACCGCGGGGACCCACGAGATCGCGATCCGGGTGACCCGCGAGTACATGCAGAGCCCGGACGGCCCGGAGATCTACCTCGACGACCTGTCCCACAACCTCGAGGCCAGCGACTGCGTCGACTACGACGGGGACGGCTACGGCGTCCCGGGGACCCCCACCTGCTGGGGCGGGCCGGAGGAGGACTGCGACGACTACGACCCGACCGTCTTCCCGGGCGCGACCGAGCAGACCTGCGACGGGGTGGACAACGACTGTGACGGAGCCCTCTACCCCGACGAGGTCGACGCGGACGGGGATGGCTACGCCCCCTGCGAGGGGGACTGCGATCCAGCGGATCCCGCCGTGAATCCGGGGGAGGTCGAGGTGGCCTGCGACGACCTGGACAACGACTGCGATGGGGCCCAGCACGGGGACGACATCGACGGCGATGGGGACGGATTTGACGAGTGCGCCGGCGACTGCGACGACTCCGACGCGACCCTCCACCCCGGCGCCTTCGAGTTCCCCTGCGACGGGCTGGACAACGATTGAGACGGGGTCCAGCACGCGGACGACGACGACGACGACGGCGACGGGTTCGACGAGTGCGCCGGCGACTGCGACGACGGCGACACCGCGGTGAGCCCGGCCGCGGTGGAGGTGCCCTGCGACGGGATCGACAACGACTGTGACGGGGCCGTCCATCCCCAGGAGGACGACGGGGACGGGGACGGCGTCACCGAGTGTCAGGGCGACTGTGACGACACGGACCCCGCGGTCTACACCGGCGCCGCCGAGGTGCCCTGCGACGGGGTGGACAACGACTGCGACGGGTACCAGCCCCCGGACGACACCGACGGGGACGGGGACGGCTTCACGGGCTGCGACGGGGACTGTGACGACGGCGACCCCGCGGTGAATCCCGGCGAGACCGAGGTGGCCTGCGATCACGTGGACAACGACTGCGACGGCGCGCTGCACCCGGACGAGATCGATCTGGACGGCGACGGCTACGACGCCTGCGCCGGAGAGTGCGACGACACCCAGCCGGCGGTCCACCCGGGGGCCACCGAGGTCTGCGACGGCCTGGACAACGACTGCGACGGCACGGCGGACGGTCCCGGGGCCGTGGACGTCCAGACCTGGTACGTGGACAACGACGGCGACGGGTACGGCGACCCGGCGGTCGTCCAGGTCGCCTGCGAGCAGCCGGCCTCCTTCGTCGCCAACGGCGAGGACTGCGACGACGGGGATCCCGCCTCCCACCCGGGCGCCGCCGAGGTCTGCGACGGCGAGGACAACGACTGCGACGGGGTGCTGCCCGCCGACGAGGACGATGCCGACGGGGACGGCGTGCCCCCGTGTGACGGGGATTGCGAGGACGGCGATCCCGCGACCTATCCGGGGGCGCCGGAGCAGTGTGACGGCGAGGACAACGACTGCGACGGTCTGGTGGACGAGGACGCGGACGAGGACCTGGACGGCGACGGATTCAACGCCTGCCAGGGCGACTGCGACAACGAGGATCCGGACGTGTACCCGGGGGCAGAGGAGATCTGCGACGGGCTGGACAGCGACTGTGACGGGGAGGTCCCCGCGGACGAGGCGGACGCGGACGGGGACGGCTCCTTCCCCTGCTCGGGGGATTGCGACGACGACGACCCGGACCTCGACGGCAGGGACGCCGACGGGGACGGCTGGTCCACCTGCGACGGGGACTGCGACGACGGGGACGCGGCCCTGTCGCCGACAGACGCCGACGGGGACGGCCACTCGTCGTGCGATGGGGATTGTGACGACGGGGATCCCGACGTCCACCCGGACGCGGAGGAGATCTGCGATCTCCAGGACAACGACTGCAACGACGTGGTGGACGAGGTGGACGACGACGGCGACGGCTACCGCCCCCCCGAGTGCGACGGCAGCGACTGCGACGACACCCGCGCCGACGTGTACCCCGACGCCCACGAATTCTGCGACGACGGGGTGGACAACGACTGCGACGGCGACGTGGACACCGACGACGAGAGCTGCGAGGGCGAGGGGGACGACGATGATGACGGCGGGTACACGCCGCCGAATCCGGACTGCGTGTGCACCGGGGCCGGTTCGCCGGCCGCCGGGGGAGCGGCGGCGGTGTTCGCCACGGCCCTGGTCGCGGTGCTCGCGTCGAGGCGACGCCTCCGCTAGCGGGTGCCGCAACATCGTCGGGTGCCATGGCGGGCTCGTCCCGCTGTGCCCCTTCCGGTTCGGCTCCGGATGGACCAAGATGGGGCCGGGCCTTACGACGGTCCGAAGCGGGAGGAACCCATGACACGTCACGCGTTCGGGTGGATCGCGATCCTGGCCCTGCTCGCGGTTGCGGGCTGCGCCAACACCATGTCCGGGACCCTCGACGGCCAGAAGGTCGGGCCGGCCCGGTCGGCGATCTTCGACGAGGCAGAGATGTCACTGACCCTCCCCGGGCTCGGGGATCTGGTCTCGCTGCAGGTGATCCAGGTGTTCGTCAGCGGGTTCCCCGACGCCTGCGCCCTGTACGACCGGGTGTACGACGTGGAGTACACCAGCTGCGAGGAGACCTGCGAGGACCTGCACGAGATCGCCGTCGACCTGCTGGGCCACGACGACTACTGGGCCCTGTCGATGACCCTGTTCCCCGAGGACGCGGTCGAGGCGGCCTACTCCGAGGGCAGCCCGCTGGACGACCTGTCCCTGGACGACATCGACTGGTTCGACCTCGGCGACCTGACGCTGCAGGGCAACGACACGTTCTCGGCCACCGCCGGCCGCTGGGACGTGTCCACCTGGTACGACGTCGCCGCCTGCGAGGCGGCCTGCGAGGACGATCCGGCGATCATCGAGGAGGACGAACTGGCCGAGGAGGGCGAGGTCCAGGTCAAGAAGTTCGTGGCCGACTCCAAGCTCAAGGGCGACTACGTGGTGGACTTCGGCGGCGGCGACGTGATCCGCGGCGCCTTCGACGCCGAGTACTGCGATCTGGGCCTGGACGACCTGCTGGTGCTCGAGTAGGCCGGCGGGCCCCCTCGAGGGCGTCAGGCCTCAGGCGTCAGGCATCAGGCAGGGGAATGAGGAGCTGCTCCGAGACGGAGACGGTTTCGGCGAATCCGCGGACCTTGTTCGTCCTGTTCGTGGCTGCCCTGTCTACCCTGTCCGGATGCCCCGCGAGTGACGGCCCGGTCCCCCTGGTCACACCGCCGGACGATCCCATCCCCACCCCGCCCGAGATCCTGACGGTCCTGTCCGCCAACGTGGGCACCCTGGACGAGGTGTTCGACGGCCCTTGCCCGTCCGCGCCCTACCGCGGCGCCCTGTGCTCGATGGAGGTCGAGGCCGTCATCCGGGAGCGCATCGACCGGGTGAAGCCCGACGTGGCGGTGCTGATGGAGGTCCTGGACGCGGACTACTGCGACGAGGGCACCTGGGAGGGGGATCCGGACCTGCCCTGCACCGGGGCGCCGGATCGGGAACCCTACCAGCAGATCCGTCGACTGGTCGGCGACGACTACACCATCACCTGCGACGGCATCGCCCACTACGACTGCATCGCGGTCCGCAGCGCGCGGATCGCCATCGAGCAATGCCCTGGCGGTGAGCTGTGTATGGCCATGAGCACGACTCCTGCCCACCCGGAGGAGTGCGTGGACAGCGGCGGGATCACCAGCGTCTCGCGGGTCGACGCCACCCTGGCCGACGGCCGGGGCTTCCGGGTGATCGCCGCCCACCCGCTCAACGCGATCACCGAGGACGACGACGCCTGTCGCCACGCCCAGTACCGGCTGGCCCTCGACGAGCTCCCCGGCGACCGCGACGCCATCGCCGCCGGCGACATGAACTTCGACCCCTACCGCTTCCCCGACCTCTTCCCGTCGGGCGAGTACTGGCACACGGTGGTCGGCGAGGGGAACCGCTTCGTCGCCCACTCGGTGTTCGAGGATCCCCCGGTCCCCACCTGGAGCGGCATCGTCACCCTCGACTACGTGCTCTCCGACTTCCTGACGGGCCACGACTGCGAGATCTGGGGCGAGACCCCGGGCACCGATCCCATCGATGGGGACCTGGGCCGGGCGGACCACGACGCGGTGTACTGCGAGCTGGAGCTTCCGCTAACGAGCGGCGAGGACCGCGGCGACGATCCCCAGTGACAGGATGAGGCCCAGGGCGCCGAACCCCCGCAGCAGCTGGGCCCCGCGGGACCTGCGGACGCCGGCGTTGTGATCGCGGACCGCCAGCTGGGCGTCGAGCAGGTCGAAGGCCAGCAGCAGGATCAGCGAGAGGCCGGTGAACGGACCCGCGTCACGGGACGCGAAGGCTCCACCCAGGGCGGCGATCCACCCGAGGACGATGGCCAGGCCGATCCAGGGATTGCGGGCGTAGAAATGACCGCCGCCGGGGACGACACAGATCACGCCGGCGGCCAGCATCGGCGAGAGGCGCGCGGGGATCTCCGGCTCCGGACGCCCCGTCCCCCGCGCGGAATCTCGCCGAAACCGTGGGCGCCCGCGCGGCTCCCGGTCCGCCTCGTCGGTCTGGGGCTCCTCCCCGTGGGCGATCTCGAAATCCGCCACGACCTCCCGGGCCTCGGCCAGCCGGTCCTCGGGCACCTCGATCCGCTGCTTGAGGATGTGCTGGGCCACCCCGATCCCCGCGCCGTGGCGCGTCCCCACGTGGCGGGCCGGGATGCCCTGCTGCTCCAGGAACTCGGCCAGCAGCTGGGCCCGCATCGGATCGGTGGTGCGGTAGACCGTGACCGAAGCGGTCCGCTTCCCCTTCCTGCCCCCCCTGTTGCGCCTCGCCATCGGCTTCAGACCACGATCCCGGCCTCGCGGAGGGAGCCGATGTCGCCGGCAGAGAGTCCGGCCTCCTCCAGGACCGCGTCGGTGTGCTCGCCGTAGGTCGGCGGGAAGGGCAGCTCCGGGCCGTTGTCAGCCAGATAGGGCGTGTCGTGGCTGTTGGGGGCGATGGGCACCTCGGTACCGTCGGGGGTGCGGGTGCGCAGCAGGTGGGGCGCCACCGTCGGGTGCTCCATCACCTGGGGGATGTCCAGGATGAGAGCGTGGACCAGCCGGGCCGAGACGAACATCTCGGACAGGGCGTCGGCGGTGTGCCCACGGGTCACCTCGCCGATCTCCGCCCCCAGCTGCTCGCGCCGCTCGCGGCGCGCGGCGTTGGTCCGGTACTCGTCCCGGGCCAGGTGGGCGAAGGGCTGGAGGCGGGTCAGCGACTCCCACTGCAGGTCGTTGCCGATGGCCAGGTTGATGTACCCGTCGGCGGTGGGGAAGACGTCCACCGGGGTGAAGATCGGGTGCACGTTCCCGGTGCGTGTCACGGTGTTCGGGTCGTGCCCGAGGGCCGCCAGCGATGTCTTGGTGAGCAGCCACTGGGCCGACGAGCGCATCATCGACACGTCGATCCGGGCCCCCTCCCCGGTCCGCTCCCGCTGCCACAGGGCCTTGTAGATCCGCGCGTAGGCCTCGTCGCCGGCCTTGAGATCGATCACGGGCACGCCGCAGACCATCGGCGGGCCGTCGGGATCGCCGGTGAGGTGCATGTAGCCCACGTTGGCCTGGATCGCGGGATCGTAGCCCGGCGCCACGGGGAAATCGGGCCCCTGGGCCGACAGGCCGACCCAGATCAACCCCGGGCGCGCAGCGCTCAGCGTCTCGTAGTCGATGCCCAGGGGCTCGTACTGCTTGGGCAGCAGGTTGACCGCGAACACGTCCACTTCGAGCTCGACCAGCAAGCGCTTCAGCAGCCCCCGTCCGCCCTCCTCCTTGAGGTTGAGGGTGATGGCCTCCTTGCCCAGGTTGGGGGGCACGAAGTACGAGCGCCGGTCCCCCTCCCCCACCCCGGCGTAGCGGTTGGGATCCCCCGGATTGCCCCCGCCCGGCCGCGGGGTGGACTCGATGCGGATCACCCGCCACCCCTCCTGGACGAAGCGCTGGGTGCAGTAGGGCAGGGCCAGGGCCTGTTCCAGGGCCAGGATCACACCGGGGGTCTCGCGTGCCGTCATTTGCCGGTCCCTTCTCGCCTGCGTCCGGGTCGCGGCCGCATTGGACCGACAGTCAATCGCGTCGGGAGGCGGCGGTCAATCGCCGGGCCGCGTCAGCGGCATGTCAAACCATGGCCTTCGAGCTGTGTGAAGATGGACCGCGACCCAGGGGCTGGCGGAGAATGCCAGCTGGGGTCGATCCGCACTGGACCGGCCCGCGGGAGGTGAGATGAGGCACGCACTTCGTACGCTGTCGCTGTCCGCGGCGCTCCTTCTCGGCGCGGCGCTTATCCCGAGCTGTCCGGGAGGGGGCCAGATCACCGACACCTACGTCGCGATGGGGCCGGGGAACGTGGACATGCTGTGGATCCTGGACGCATCCGGCTCGATGGCCGACGCCCAGGCCCAGCTCAGCGGCAACTTCCACCGCTTCGTCGAGGGGTTACCCGAGACGTCCAACACCCAGATGGCGGTCACCACCCCCCAGGCCTGGCCCTGCAACTCCTACCTGGCGTCCTCCTCCCAGTGCACCGACGATGTGGGAACGGCAGGGCGCATCCGCCGCGAGGGCAACAGCGTCGCCCTGATGGATCCGTCGGACGATCACGACCAGGAGCAGTTCCGGGCCCTGGCCCACGTGGGCATCTACGGGGACGGGTTCGAGCGGCCGATGCAGACGGCCCTGATGGCCATGTGCGAGGCCCTGGATCTGCCCGCGGAGACCGACTTCGTCGAGGGGACCGACACCCTCAAGGACGACTTCCCCTTCGGCTGCTCGGGGGAGAACTGGGATCCCGAGCACGAGTACTACGAGGCCTGCCGCTGCCTGCCCCTGGAGCTGAACCTCTCCGACGACGACGGCAACGAGTGGACCGAGACCCTCCACAACGCCAACCTGGGCATGCTGCGCGGCGACAACCCCCTGCACGTGGTGGTGCTGACGGACGAGGGCGACCAGACCCACTCCATGGAGAACCTGGGCGCCGAGGCCTGCGCCGAGCTGACGGGCGACGAGCTGTGCAGCTGCCAGCTGGACGAGGTGCTGCGGCTGATGCGGACGATCGTGCCCGAGCTGCGGGTCTCCTCCATCGGCCCCGGCCAGGGCCGCCAGGCGCCCGAGGACGAGCAGTACTTCTGCAATCCCATGGGCTCCACGGTCTGCAGCATCGATTTCCTGATGGACTCGGTGGACATCACCGACGGCTTCTACCACCCGATCCTGACCCCCCTCGACGGCGACCAGGACCAGTGCGAGAACGCCGAGCTGGCCCAGGCCCTGGCCGAGCTCGTCCTCTTCCATCCCAGCGTGGAGTGGTACCAGCTGACCGGCCTGCCCGACCCCGAGACGATCCAGGTCCGGCGGGAGAACATCGACGTGCCCGAGGTGGGTGAGGGAACCACCTGCACCGGCGCCGAGCTGGGCAGCGGCGGTTGGAGCTACATCAAGGAGAAGCGCGCGGTGAGCCTGGTCGGCGACTGCACGGCCTACGCCGGGCAGCTGATCGAGATCACCTACGAGACCGCCGGTCCCCTGATCTTCATGTAGCCCGCGCGAGGCTCGCCAGGCGACGGAAGGGCGCGGCCAGCGCCGCCCGGTGCCGGGCCACCCAGAGCTCCCCCTCCTCCCCCGGAAGCTCCGCCAGGATGCGTAGCCGCCCCCCGGGCTTGCCGTTGATCTCCACCAGGTGCGGGGCTCCCCCGGGATCGAGGACCCAGTCGGCGCCGATCTCGAGGATCCGGTCGGCTTCGTCCCCCGCGTCCGCCTCCAGGGCCTCGGCGACCGCGGCTTCCAGGGGCGTCAGTCGGTCCTCGATGCCCCTCGCAGCGGGCACCTCCGCCTGCAGCGCCCCGACGGTGGTCCCCAGGGCGCCCCGGGCCACGTTGGCCACCGGGTCGTCCGCCGACACCCGGGCCACCCGGCCGGCCGAGCGCCAGCCCCCGTCCCCGCCCCGCTGCAGGAACCCCCGCACGCAGATCCCCGCATACGGTCCCGGCGGCGGATCCACGGCCCGCTGGAGGATCCACCCGCCGTCGGGCTCCGGACCGACCGCGCCCTCACCCGGGCCGACCCTCACCACCCCGTCTCCGAAGGAGCCGAACCGGGGTTTGAGGAACCCGGCGCCCCAGCGGCGGATCCGGGCCTCGAACCGGAGCGGATCGCCCTCGATCTCGGGCACCGGTACTCCCGCGGCGCCCAGCAGGGCTCCGCTGCGCAGCTTGTCGAGGGCCAGTGCGTTGGTCCGCGGGGGGTTGCCCACCGGCACCGCGCGCGCGGCAAGCTCGGCGAGCGTACCCGCGTGGCGCCGGGGATCCCGCGACGGTAGGCGGTTGAACACCGCGTCGAGCCGGTGGGGGCCGCTGGCGATCCACCGCGGGTTCGCGGGCACGTACCCGCGCACCCGCACCCGCCCACCGCCTCCGAACTCGAGCCCCTCGACTCCAGCCACGACGACCCGGATCCCGTCGCCCGCGAGGAGGCGCGCCGCCCTGCCGAAATCCGCGTCGGGTGGAGTGCGGTCCCGGCTCTCGGGCCGCAGCTGCATCAGGGCTGCCACGGTGATGGTCACGGCCCCATGGTCCGGCGGCCCGCAACCGCCGGTCAAGTCAGCAAGAAGGGACAATCACGTCCCCGACCGGCGAAGCCGGATCGGCAAGATTGTGCTTGCCAACCGGCCCTGGATACGCGATACAGCGCGGCAAGGCAGGGGAGGAAAGACGTCCATGAGCCATCCGGAAGATCCCCTTCGCGCCGCCATCCTCCAGGAGCTGTTCGCCATGGAGGAAACCGAAGACGGCGAGGAGATCGAGAGCCCCTTCACCGACATCCCCGGCGTGTGGCTGGACGAGCTGGACGGGCTGGAGGAGATCGAGGACCTGATGGATCTGGACGGCGTCGACGAGCCGGTGGTCGTCCTGGACCCCCGGATCTATTACGGCGACTCCTGGGCCCCCCCCATCCTCGACGAGCTGTTCTTCAGTCACCAGGTGGCCGTCTTCGCCCTCCCGGACGAGGGCGAGGCCTGATCAGGGGCAGCGCAGCTCCACGTCGTCCGCCATCTCCCGCGCCTCCTCGTTGGACCTCGTCGTCCCCAGCACGCACCCCCGAGTCCCCTCCAGCCGGGCCACGATCAGGTGGCTCACATCCTCGAACGTGTCCGGGTCCTGGCCGTGGATGCGGAAGAGCAGCGCGTGGGCGTGCCGCTCTCCGTCGGCCTCCCGGAAACGCCACTCGACGACCTTGTCGGTCACGTACGCGAACTGTCCCGGCTCCGAGTACTCTGGATCCGAGGCGAAGTGGATCTCCCGCCCCTCTCGGACCAGGCTCAGGACGCTGCGCACGTCCGCGGTGGCGACCCGCACGTCGTACTTGCCGAACCCGGGACAGTCGAACTCCCCCCCCAGGTCGGGTTCGTCGGGGGACGGGGGGTCGAGCCGGGTGCAGTCCTCGAGCAGCGTGACCGAGGTGTACTCGTGCCTGGCTCGTCCGGTCAACACGGGCACCGGTTCGGGCTGCGGCGTGGCCTCCGTGGCCACCTCGGTCACCGGCTCGGGCAGCCCCGCGACCCCATCCGGCGTGCCGGCCGACCTCCGCTCGCCGCTGTCCGCCCCGTCCGCCGGCTCGGACGACCGGGACGAGCACGACATCCCGGCGAGCCCGAGCGCGAGGACCCCCACCCCGACCATCCCCCGAACGCGCATCCGACCTCCCTTGCTCGCCCCGCAGTCTACCCGAGTCCCAACCCACGCCGCCCCAACTTCCACCCAGGGGCGGGAGCCATAGCGTGTTCCGGTCCGTTGAATCCCCATGGGATGGGCGCGTCGGTGGGTCGGCTGGTCGGTGGTCTTCGTGGTGGGGTGCGCCCCGGGGCCCGGCGCGGTGGAGGGCGATGGGGGCAGGGCGGCTGGGCAGGGGGAACCGGCGGTCGAGGGGGAGGGCGGCATTCGCGGTGGCGCGGACTCGTCCTTCCGCGTCGATATCTGGGGGATCGTCGGGGACGAGGAGCTGGGTTCGGCCCGGGTCGACGGCTCGGCCCGGTTCCGGGGCCAGGTCATCGACCAGTCGGGGAACGCGGATCACCTGGCGATCTGGGAGGCCTACCGGCGACTGCCGGTGGGTGTGGGATGGGAGGGCGGTGAGGATGTCGGCCACCTGCGACTGTCGACCGTGGGCGGTGGCCTGCTCACCGAGGGCGAGACGCGGCTGCTGGTCTACCAGACGCTGACCGAGGTTCCTCCCGGTGCGCTCCGGGCAGCGGCGCAGGCCGGCGGCGACGGGATCCCCTTTGCCGGCACCACCCTGATCGAGCTGGAGATCGACACGGACAGCTGGGTGGTCCGGCGCAGCTGTCCCATCGCCTCTGGAGACGATCCTGGACGGGGTCGGCTGACGCTGAACGGGACCGGCGGCTCCGGCTGGACGACGGGGGCGCCCCTGGGACTCGAGCTGGCCGTGGACCTGATCCCCCGGGCCGACGTGACCGGGGCGGACAGCCCGGGAGGACACTGTACCTGCTTCTCCGAAGACGGCGCCGAGGTCCCTTGCCCTCTCCCCTCCTCCGCCGAGGCGGCCCCCGTCGACTGCACCGCCCTCCCCTCTCCGGTGTGCGAGGGCGACGTGGAGATCTGTCGCGAACTCCTGCTCTTCGAGCCCCACGAAGGACCGGGCTGGGAGGACGTGGTGCACCGGGACGAGACGCCCGAGGATCGCTACCGCAGCTACCTGCGCCGGGACCTGACCCTCGTCGTCCAGTGGGCTGCCGCCACGGTGGCCTGCACCGCGCGGGACTGGCCCGGCGGCAACGGCGCGCCGGTGGTGTTCGCCGACATGAGCGAGGCCGACGGCAGCACGCCGGGGACCTCCAGGGGACGACCGACCCATCCACCGGGCTCCCACGGCATGGGCAACGACGTGGACGTGGGCTACTTCCAGACCCCCTTCATGCCGGACAACGAGGTGCGGCCCGTCTGTCCCCACCTGTGGGGGGGCAACGAGAGCTGGCGCTGCCTCGACGCCCCCCACCGACTGGACGTGAGGCGGACCGCCCTGTTCACGGCGCTGGTCGCCGAACAGGAGATCGTGCGCTGCATCGGCGTCGACGGCGTGATCGGCCCCCTGCTCCGCCGGGCCCAGCTCGATCTGTTCGAGGAGGGGGTGATCACACGCGCCCAGTTCGAGGCGGACAAGCTGTGCTACGAGACCGAGGACCGGGGCCGCGGCTGGTTCCGCAGCCACCACGACCACATGCACGTCAGCGCGTACTGACCCTCAGGGAGCCGGCTCGGCCAGGGCGGCCTCCACGGCGTTCTCCAGGGCGGCCAGCTGGTGCTCGCTGGCGGAGTAGGCCAGCTTTCCGTCCCGGCCGATCAAGGCCTGGCGTGGGTAGGGGGAGATGGACGGAGGCCAGGCGATCTGGCCGTAGGTGCCCTCGTCGCGGACCAGGGGGAAGGAGATCCCCGTCTGCTCCAAGAAGGCGTCCAGCTGGTCGTCCGAGTCCCCGCCGGAGGCGACGGCGATCGCGAACAGGCCGTCGTCCATGTGGTCCTGATAGAGAACGTCGAGATCTGGAAACTCCAGATTGCAGACCGGTCAGAAGGTGGCGAAGTAGGCCAGCAGGATCACCTCACCCACGAGATCGCCGGTGTTGATCAGGTTCCCGTCCATGTCCACGAAGGTCACCGGCGGCACGTCGTCGCCGACGCCGATCCCGGGCCGGTTGGCGTGCAGGCTCAAGTCCAGCTGCCCCTGATCCGGGTCGTTGGACTGCAGGGTGAACTCCCCGTCGTACGGCCCGTCGTGATCCGGTTCCAGGGTCACCAGGATGAAGGCCGTCTCCCCCACCCCCAGGGTCTCGGGCAGGGACCCCACGGAGATCTCGGGGGGCACCTCCACCCCTTGCAGGTAGAGGGTCTTGGTGCCGTCGTTGCGCAGCTCCACCAGCGCGGAGGATGGCTCCCCCGGCCCGGCGTCGGGCATGGTCAACGCCAGCGGGGCGGCCACCAGGTCCGGCGCCTCTCGGCCCGGCACGTAGCGGTAGGACACCATCTCGGTCCAGTTGGACGAGAAGATCACGTCGTCGCGGCCCGCCACGCCGAGGGTACGGCTCCCGTTTCCCCCGGCCATGTCCAGGGGTTCGCGGCCGATCAGGACCGCGTCGTCCCGGTCGGTCAGGTCGAACACCCGGATGTCGTTCCAGTCCCCCACGTAGATCCCGTTCACGGACGCACCCCAGGCCACCGCGAGGGCGGATCCCGGGGTGTCCTCGACCTCGATCAGGGCCGGAGCCTCGGGATCGTCCAGGGACACCAGCGCCAGCCCCTCGGCACCCAGGGCGACGAACGCCCGGTCGCCGTCCAGGGCCACGTCCCGGGGGCTGCCCGGCAGGTCCAGCCGGGCGATCTCCACCGGCGCCTCGGGATCGGCGATGTCGACCACCACGATCCCCTGGTCACCGTCCACGACGTAGGCCAGGTCCCCGG
The DNA here is from genome assembly GCA_964542165.1 of uncultured Rickettsiales bacterium. Taxonomy (GTDB): domain Bacteria; phylum Myxococcota_A; class UBA796; order UBA9615; family CAYRNR01; genus CAYTBN01. The sequence continues at coordinate 41,364 of CAZITQ010000012.1, read as the reverse complement.
CCACCTCCAGGTCGCGGGCGTTGCCGATGTCCGGCAGGGTGGCGACCTCGGCGAGGATCCCCCCGGTCCCCCGCTCGAAGACCAGCAGGCCCGCCTCGTGGGCCGTCACCAGCAGGTGGTCGCCGGCCACGTCCAATCCCTCGATATCCTCGTCCCGGGGGAAGAACCCCACCTCCTCCAGGTTGGTGGGATCCGTCGCGTCGATCACCGCGATGAAGGAGTACGGCTGGGTCGAGTCCAGGTGGGTGGACACGTAGACCCGCGACCCGCCGGGCTCGGGAGCCACGTGCTGGCAGCGGGGGAAGCCGCCCATGCCGCCGAACCCGGTCTCGTCCAGGAAGGACAGGTCGGAGGGATCGCCGGCATCCCACAGCTGCAGACCGATGACCGCGCTGCAGAACACGATCCAGTCCCCCCAGGTCTCCACCTCCAGCAGCTCGGCGAAGGAAGGACCGTCGTACCTGTCGAGCACCTCGACCGGGTCCTCCCAGGGTCCGCTGTCGTCGTCGTCACCGGTGTCGTCGTCCCCGGTGCTGTCGTCGTCACCGGTGTCGTCGTCCCCGGTGGTGTCGTCGTCACCGGTGTCGTCGTCCCCGGTGTCGTCGTCGTCACCGGTGTCGTCGTCATCCGCGGCGTCGTCATCCGCGTCGTCGTCCACCGGGCACGCCGCCAGGGCCAGCACGCCAGTCAACAGCACCACACCCAGCCACCTGGATCCCATGGATCACCTCCCACGGGCGGATCGGGCCGCCCGATCCAAGGTCCCGTTGCGCGGTAATTCGCTACAACTAATTTGGTTATTTATGCCTAACCAGACGGGAAGCTGGCGTCAATGCTCCCAGCCGTAGATGTCGTGGCACCACTCGCAGTTGCTGGGGAAGTGGTGGTCCGGTGGGCTGTGGCAGTCCTCGCAGTCGGTGGGCACGTCCGTGTAGCCGTTGGCGTGGCAATCCGCGCAGTCCCGGTCGTGCCCGCCCTGCAAGGGGAAGAACCCGTGGTCGAAGGTCACGTCGTCCCACTCGGTGGCGCGATGGCACTGGCCGCAGTCCCCCGGTGGGTGATTCAGCGGCCGGTCGGCGGAGTGGCAGTCCTGGCACTGGTGGGGCGGGTGCATCTCCCCACCGACGTGACAATCCGTGCACCCCAGACCGGCGTGGGCCCCATCGAGGGGGAAGCTGGCGTGCTGGAAGGTGGGCGGCTGCCAGGCCTCGGTGCCGTGGCAGAAGATGCATTCGTTGACCAGGTGGCCCGCCGGCGCGTCGTCCCCGTGGCAGGCGAGGCAGGAGGTCTCCGCCTCCCAGGGCTCTTCGTGGCAGTCCTCGCACGCGACCAGGAGGTGGGCTCCGTCCAGAGGCCATTCCTCGTGGGGGTAGGTCAGATCGTCCCACACCTCCTGGCCGTGACAGTCCCCGCAGTCGTCCTCCCAGTGGAGCCCCGGCCGGTCCTCCTGGTGGCACCCCAGGCAGCTCCTCGGGAGCTCCTGATCGAAGCCGTCTGTGTGGCATGCGGAGCAGTCCAGCGTCCCGTGGGCGCCCTCGAGGTCGAAGGGTACGAGTACGGTATCGGGCTGGTGAACGGTGCAGTCGCCGGCGGTGAGGACCAGGACCGCGGCGGCCAGCAGGGCCACCGGGAACGAGGGTTGGGACGGAGAACGCGTCACGGCCTCACTCCGCCCAGCCGTGGCCCCAGCGGGGATCCCGCCGTTCGGTGCGCAGGCCGTGGACCTCGGGTTTGCCGCCGCCCACCTTGTGGAAACGATTGGCGATCTTCAGCAGGCCGTCCACGGTGACCTCGCTGGCCGAGGGGGTGTCCTCGTAGCCCACCCGCACCGCGGCGGCCAGGGACCATCCCTTACCCAGGAAGACGTCGGCGAACAGGTCCCCGTACACACCCTGGGTGGCGCGGCTCTCGTCCGCCAGCGCCGGCGATCCGGAGTACAGGGCGTAGACCCCCAGCGCCAGGCGCTGGTCGAACATGGGGATCTCGGCCCCGACCTCCGCCTGGCCGATGCGGCGTCCGCTGGCCCGGATGTACCGACCGGTGGCGCGGATCAGCCCGGCACCCTTGCCCAGGGCTACGGGGCCGCCGTACCCCTCGACCCGCATGTAGCGGTCGTCGGGCTCGGACACGAAGCGCTGCCGCCAGCGGGCGCCGAGTCCCAGATGGTGGGCCGCGTCGAACAGGGACGCGTCGGCTCCGAGCCCGTGGTACAGGGTCGGATCCAGCTCGTCGTTGGGGATCTCGTCCAGCAACGACAGGTCGTCCGCGCGGTGGGCGAAGTGGGACAGGGTCGGGTCGCGGTCGACCAGGTCCACGTACCGCTCCGACGAGTAGGCGTTGTAGGCCGCCCGCAGGCGCAGGATGCGGGCCGGCCGCACGGTCACACCGGCGAAGAGATCGGCCAACCCGATGGCGGGCGTGGCGTGGGTGTTCTGGGCCTTGACCCGCCCGAAGAAGCTCAGCGCTCGCACCGGCGTGCCCATGGCGGAGAGGTGGATGAATCCCCGGTCGAGCCCCGTGGAGCGGGCCGAGAAACCGCTGGCGAGCTCGGCCCGGAAGCGGCCGCCCCGGTATCCCAGGACCACCCCCGCCCCGCCGGTCTTGACCGACAGCAGGGTGCTGAAGGGATCGGGGATCAGCCCCCCATAGCCGCCGGCGTAGAACCCCTTGCCCAGCCGCGCGCGCACGCCGATCCCGTCGGCCAGCTCCTCGGTGGTGTCGGCCACCCGCTGGCGGCCCAGGGTCAGGGTCACCGGCCCGTCGCCGGGCGCCATGTGGACGTTGAGATCGAGCACCCGGTAGGTGCGGAACTCCCGGTCGTCCAGGTCGAAGAACAGATCCCCGTCCAGGGCGATCCCCACGGGCCTGCGGCCCAGGTTCTCGCCGAACAGGCGCATCTCGAACATCGTGCGGGCGTCGAGGGCACCGCCGGGAAGCAGGCCCGGACGGGCGCCGGTGACCAGGCCACCCAGGGCGACCTTGCCCTCGACCTCGGGGGCGTCGTCGGCGAGAGCGGGGGGGGAGAGGAGCAGGGCGAGGGCCAGGACCGATGCACGGGCACGGGCACGGGCACGGGCACGGGCACGGGAATCAGTGCGGATAGCGGACATGTTCCCACCCGTGTGTGTTGTGGCAGAGGTCGCAGTTCATGATGTCCATGCGCTCGTGCTCGTCCGCGCCGGCGCGGCGGAAGTCCGCCTCGTGGCAGTAGGCGCAGTCCGTGGGCACGATCGGGAAGCCGATGGCGTGACACTCCTCGCAGCTGGCGGCCCGGTGGGCCCCGGTCAGCGGCCACCCGGTGGTCACGTGCCGGAACCGGTTGGGAAACCACCCCCGCGGTGTGTGGCAGGCGCCGCAGTCGTCCCCCACCAGCCGGCGGTGACCGTCGCGGACCTTGTGGCACAGGGAGCACTCTCCGGACAGGTTGTCGAACCCGACGTCCACGTCGTGGCAGGCCTTGCAGGCCACCTGACCGTGCTCGCCGGTGAGGGGGAAGCTCCCGTCCTGGTGCACCTGTGTCTTGTGGATGGTCGCGAACACCTCCTTGTCGTGGCAACGGGTGCAGTCCGACTGCTCCGGGGTCAGCCCGTGGGGTAGACCCGACGCCCCGCCCCCGGGAGGCACGGCCGTCAACGCGGTGACGAGCACCACACCCAGCCCCAATGACAACCAGGGCACCTTCGCCCTCACCAGCTCCATGTCGCCTCCTCCGGTCCAAGTCGCACAGTCTAGTCGACTCGTGGAATTTCCCCCAACGCGCGCGCCCCCCGCGAGCAAAAACCTGCGCGACGCGCGATCCGTGGTTATTCTCTTGCGCGCGAGCGGTGCGGATCGATCCGGGCCGCGAGGAGAGGTGACCGTGACGTCGGCCCAGCTACACGTGGTCAGCGCAGGTTTCTTCGGTGTCCTGGCGCCGGCTTATCTGGTGGCGGCCCTGCGCCGGGGCGGAATCGCGGGCCACCTGGCGAACGTCGGGATGATCCTGGGGGCGATCGTGCTGGGCGTGACCCTCTACCTGCGCGGTGTCGAGGTCGACCACGCCCCCTTCCAGACCCTGTACGAGGTCTACCTGGTCCTGGCGCTGTGCCTGCCCATCTCCTACCTGCTGATCCACATCTCCGGGGGACTGGACGTCCTGCGCAGGGCCGGGGCCGCCCTGGTCCAGCTGTTCGGGGCGCTGTCCTGCGTGGCGGTTGTGGTGATCCTGGTGATGGGACTGCGCGCCAGCGACTTCCAGACCGACCTGCCCCCGGCGCTGCAGAGCCCCTGGTTCGTACCCCACGTGATCGTCTACCTCTTCGGGTACGGCTCCCTGGCGCTGGCCATGCTGGCATCTGCGATCTACCTGGTTGGTGGGCGCTTCGACAAGCTGTCGGACGAGGCCCTCGACACCGTCGACCAGTTCACCCACCGCATCATCGCGCTGGGTTTCCCCTTCCTGACCGCGGGGTTGATCTTCGGGTCGCTGTGGGCCTACGAGGCGTGGGCCAACTACTGGGCCTGGGACAGCAAGGAGGTCTGGTCGCTGATCACCTGGTTCGCCTACCTGGTGTACATGCATCTGCGGTTGGTGCGGGGCTGGCGCGGGCGCCCTGCGGCGTGGACCGTGGTGGCCGGTGGGGCCTGCATCTTCGTGACCCTGCTGCTGTTCGGCTACCTCCCCGCGTCGGTCACCAGCGTCCACAACTACGGGCCCTGACCCACCGGCGAACGAACACCCCTCCGAGCACCAGGACCGCAAGGGGGGGGAGCGCCGGCTCCCGCGCACCCACGGTCTCGCACTCGCAACCCCCGTCGTCGTCGTCCCGCACGAAGGGCTGGGGCACGGTCGAGTCGTCGTCGTCATCGTCGTCGTCGCCGACCACGTCGTCGTCGTCGTCGTCCCCGGCCGGCCACTCGGGCGGCTCGTAGTCGGGCAGCAAGAAGGCCAGCGAGGCGGCCATCACCTCCCCGCGCTGGCCCGCATCGAGCAGGGTCTCGAAGGGGAAGCCCAGGTAGACCAGGGACCCGTCATCGGCCGTGAGCGCCGCTGGCGCGCCCGGGTCGCCGCCGTAGACCATGGCCGTGCTCGCCCCGGCCAGCACATCGAGCACGTCCGGGTAGCGGGCGTCGTAGGTCGCGCCGGTGCCGTCGGAGAACGCCATGGCCCCGATGCCGGCGAAGATGTTGTCCGACGACGGCTCCGCCGAGTAGGTGTCCGCGTCGTCCTCGGCCATCCCCGCCAGCAGGTAGGCCTGGTAGAAGGCCAGATCGTCTCCATCGCCCCGGTAGTCCAGGTCCCAGCCGATCTCGGCGCCGGAGACGAAGAGCTTGCCGCCCCCGTCCATGAAGGCCGCGATCCAGGCCTGCTCGGTCTCCGAGAACGTCTCGTCCTCGGTGGACTCGTTGCCTGCGAACCAGACCACGAGGTCGTAGTCGGCCGACAGCTCCAGGCCGTCGGCGATGAGGGAGGCGTCGGCCACGTCCACCGGCACCCCCGCCGCCGCCAGGGCCTCGAGGTGCTCGACGGCGTAGTCGAAGCGGTTCATCCGCTCCAGATCCATGTGGGTCAGCCAGTCCACGTTGCCGCCCGCGTCGCGCCACACCAGCAATCCCCGGTCCAGCCGGTCGAAGCCGTCCACCAGCAGAATCCGGGTCTCCTCGGGGGTGGGGATCGCGCCCAGGGTCGGCGTGGGGAAGGACTCGCCGCCGTCGTTGACCGCGGTCACCCGCACGTAGATCGGGTCGTATCCGTGGAGCTGCTCGACCACCGCCTCCCGGGAGGTGACCTCGACCCCCTCCTGGAAGGACCGGCCGTCGTGGGACAGGTAGACCCGGTAGCGGTCGGCGGGCGCGCCCAGCACGCCACCGGACGCCGGCGCCTCCCAGCGCAGGTGCAGGCTACCCGCCCCGTCGGCGAGCACCTGCAGGTGGGTCGGCGGCTCGGGGGGATGGGTCAGCTGGACGCCGTCCCGGTCAGCCAGGTAGTCGATGATCCCGTGCATCATCGCCCGCGACACGTCCCGCCGGAACCGGGGGTGTTTGAGCAGCGCGGTGTCCGACTCGGTGTCGTGGAAGGCCAGCTCGATCAGCGCGGCCTCCATCTCGTCGTTGTTGGACGGGCTGACCTCCGAGAAGTAGGCCACCCGCACCCCCCGATCGCTCCAGCCGGGGGACCAGAGCTGATCGATGGTCTGCACCACGCTGTCCTGGATCGACTGGGCCATCTCATCGCTGCCCGGGTAGCCGGTGAAGTCGTTGCACTCCCCGGGGCCGCAGGGGCCGTAGACGTAGGTCGAGGTCCCCGACGCCCCGCAGGAGCCGCAGGCGTTGGAGTGCCAGGAGAAGTACACGGCGTCCTCGCCGTCCTCGTGCTCCCAGTCGGCGAAGCGGGAACGGGACGAGGGATCGCTGCCGTCCCCGTCGCCGTAGGGGTCGTAGACCGTGGTGGGGGCACCGGCGTACTGGGTGTAGTAGATCGCGGCCTCCTCCCAGCGCTCGTGGCCGCTGGTCGTGCCGCCGCGGCTCACGTCGCCCCAGCCGCCGCCGAAGCGCACCGCGTCGGCGGACACGATGGACCCGGGCGTCGCGGAGTCGGCCAGCAGGGTGACCGAGCCGGCATCGGAATCACTCCCCTCCCGGAAGAAGAACCGTCCCAGGTAGACCCAGGTGGATCCGTGGACACGCTGGTCCACGTACACGTCCGAGGCCCCCCCGGGGTGGTTCACGACGTAGTGGGCGTCCGGGGCCCGTGAGCCGTCCTGGCTGTAGCTCACGTAGACCTGGTAGTACCCGTCTGCCGGGATGTCCGGCGTCCAGCTGGCCGACGCCGTCGAGGCCTCGGCGGTCTCGATCCACCGATTCCCCCCCAGCTCGAAGGGGTCCGTGCCGTGGGCGTAGGGTTCGTGGCCCGACGCGAAGCCGGGCTGCACCGACTCCTCCCAGTCGCCCGTCTCCTCGTAGCCGGAGTTGTCGCCGTCATCGACGATCACCATCTGTTCCTGGAGGTCCGACTCCTTGACCGTCATCACCCGCGCTCCCGCGTTGAGCAGGTAGCGCATCAGGTACTGGTTCATGGCCTCGGGGTTGTGGAAGTCCTCGGCGGTGTCGAAGAGGTTGGGCCGCTGGGTGTACCAGTCGTGGTAGTCGTCGTGCCAGTACCAGCCGTGGCACTGGGAGAGGTAGATCGTCCGGCCCGCCAGCGCGCCCTCGCCCCAGCCGGGGGGATCGACCGGGTGGGATGGCGGGGGCAGGGGGCTTCCGGCGGCCTTGTCGGGCACGGGTGGGACGGGGAACAGCCGAGGCAGCGGCACGAACTCCCCTGCCCCGTTCGGCACCCGCAGATCCACACCCCGGTACCCCTCGCCCAGCGCGTGATCGGCGGCCGCCACCAGGGCATCCAGCTCCCCCGGGACCAGGGGCCGCCCGGGATCCAGGTCCACCTCGAGGACCACGCCCCGGGGCTGCGCCCGGAGCAGCTGAGTCCCCGCGGGCCAGGCGTCCGTGGACGCCAGGCGCGCCTGGAGGGTCGCCCGGTCCGGCTCGTCGGCGACGGCGGTCCCGACCAGGCCGACCGCCAGCATCAACACCAAGAGTGTGTCCCTCATGCGGCGGTCATATCAGAGGGTGTCCGCAAACCCTACCCCTACGACCGCTGAACCGCCGATGGTACGCTTCCCCTTCATGGACGAAGACCCCCAGCAGGGCGCGGGTTCCCACGAACCCCAGGCGGCCTACGGCACCTGGCTCGCCGAGCTGTCGCCGGCAGCCCAGGGGGTCGCCGCCCTGCTGGAGTCCCTGGCCAAGACCGCCCGCGCCGCCCGCCTCTACGCCCCCAACAACCGGGCCCTGGCCATGTTCCGCGAGGACCTGCTCGGCCGGTTCGCGGACCACTTCGGCCAGCACGAGACCCTCACCCTGGTGGTACGTCCCGATCGATTCCTCTGGGGTCCCCAGGAGGAGGGGGTCTACCGGGACGACGACCGCGAGCAGGGTTTCCCGTTCCGGCTGTACCGGGACGGCATCCGCGTCCTCACCCTGTCCCGCGAGGTCTCCGACGACGAGCTGCTGGAGCTGGTGCGGATCCTTGGGGAGCGGACCATCGGGCAGCTGGAAGAGGAGGATTTGGCGACCCGACTGTGGGGCATGAAGTCCGACCACATCCAGTACCGCCAGGTCACCGGGTTCGTCGACGCCACCGCAACCCGGGCGAAGGGAGGCAGCGGGGGTGAGCCGGGTTTCGTGGTCCAGGCCATCGCCGAGCCCCCCGCGGACGCCGCGGAGGCGGCCCCCTTCGAGACGCCCGACCAGACCACCCGGGAGTTCCTGGGCCGCTGGGTCGACGAGTGGTCCTTCCCCCCCCGCCCCCGTGGGGTGCACGGCGAGCCCTCGTACGCGGCCCTCCCGAGGGACGCCCTCAGCGCCTTCCACGCCAGCATGGCGTTCGACCCGGGCATCCTCCTTTGTCACGCGGTCGCCCGCTGCGTGGACGCCGGCACCCGGGCCGCCCTGCCGGCCGTCGACGCCGAGGACCTGCGCCGGTTGCTGACGGACACCCGGGACGGGCTGATGGCGGCCGGCGAGGTCCAGGCCTACCTGCGCGTGCTGCGCTTCCTGTTCGGCCTGCGCCGCAGCGTCCGCGACGAGGAGTGGCGGGACGAGCTGGACCGGGTGCTGGTCGAAGGCGACACCCGGCCCACCCTGCGACTGCTGCTGGCGTCGGTGGGTCGGGGGGACGCGACGCCTGCCGACGTGCTGTTCGTCCTGCGCCGGATGGCCCCCGGGATCGAGCTCGCCTGGCTGGCCGAGGCGCTGGCCGAGACCGCCGACGAGGAGGGACGGGTGGCCGTGGCGGACGCGATCGTCGAGCTGATCTGGCCCGACGAGGACGCGGTCGAGGACCTCCTGGGACGGTGTGATCCCCCCTCGGTCAGGGCCCTGGTGACCGCCCTGGCCCGGATCGCTCCCGACGGCTCGATGGTGCTGCTGCGGCAGGTGTTCGCCGGAGCGGACGCGGAGACCCAGGTCCGGATCCTGACCACGGCCCTCACCCGCCGCTCGAAGGACGGGCTGCCCCGTCTGGCCAAGCGGGCCCTGGCGAGTCAGGCGGACGAGGTGCGGGTCCTGGGCCTGCGCGCTGCCGCGCTGACCCGCAACCCCAAGCTCCTCGAACCGATCCAGGCCATGATCACGCCCGCCTCCCTGATGGAGATGAGCCGGGAGACGGCGGTGGAGGCCCTGCGGACCTACGCGGAGCTGCCCGGACAGGGCACGCTCGACTGGCTCATCAAGCAGGCGCGGCCCCCGCGCATGGCGCTGATGGACTCCGAGGGTGAGGAGCTCCGCTGTCGGTACGCGCTGGCCCTCGGCGCGGTCCCCGACCGGCGCGCAGCCGAGGCGCTGGAGAAGCTGCAGGGCAAGGGGAGCGCCGCCTTCCAGGACGCGGTCACCGGGGCGCTGCGGCGCAGCCGGCGGGAGCGGATCGGATGAGCGACCTGCGCACGACCACCGAAGGTGCGGCGGACGGCGATCCCGGCGTGCAGGGACTGGACGCGGCGGCGGATCCGATCCACCGCCTGCGCGAGGAACGGGAGGCCGAGCAGCTCCAGGCCCTGCGGGATCTGGGTCGCAACACCCTGCACCTGCTCCACCAGCTCCAGCGCAACTTCCAGCTCTACGAGGCCGAGAACGCGGTCTTCAAGCGCCCGCTGGAGGAGTTCGAACAGGCGATCCGAAACCTGTACGGCCAGCTGGGCGAGGTCCGGCTGCTTCTGGTCGAGGGGCAGCCCTACCTGGGGGATCTGCGGCTACGGGCGGACTCCACCAACGCCGCGACCATCAAGTTCCTCGAGCTGTGGATGGGGAACCTGGGCATCGGCGGCTGGGCCTTCGCGCCGCCTCCGAACCCCAACGCGCTGCGGGAGTTCTTCGCCAAGGTCGCCCACGAGACCCACGCCGGCGAGGGTGCCCTGGACCGGGTCGAGGCGTGGCTGGCGGAGCGCGGGTTCGACTGGGTCCGCCCCCTCGCTCCGCACCGCTTCCGCGAGGCGGACGAGGAGGTCCTCGACGGCGGCGACGAGTCGGCCCGCATCCCCGACCTGTTCCGCCAGGGCATCGACGCGACCCAGCAGTACTTCGGCATGCTCGGCCGCACCGGCATCGGTCCGACGCTGATGGCCCGAAAGGCCGTCAACGTCCTGGTCGACCTGACGCTGCAGGACGGCGAGCGGGCGCTGAGCGCCAACCTGCTCAAGGACCAGGATCACGGCCTGTACACCCACTCGCTGCACGTGGCGGTCCTGAGCATGGCCCTGGGGAAGGCGCTGAAGGTGCCGAGGGCGTTGCTGGCCGAGCTGGGGCTCGCCGGCATGTTCCACGACACGGGACTGTCCGAGCTGCCGATGCAGGACGAGGACGAGGACGAGGGCATCGACGCCGACACCCTGCTCGCGATGCACACCCTGACCGGCTTCCGCTCCCAGCTCGGCCGCCCGGGGTTCCACCCCAGCCGCCTCCTGAGGGCGGTGGTGAACCTGGAGCACCACCTCGGGGTGGGCCGACGGGGGGAGGAGGACTGGGACGATCCCGTCCGGCCGCTCCATCCCTTCAGCCGGATCGTCGCCGTGGCGGAGGCCTACGTCACCCTGACCACGGACACGCAGTCCCGAGCGGCCCTCTCCCCGGCCGCCGCGGTGGACGAGCTGTGGCACCACCGGGGAACGCTGTTCGATCCCCTGGTGGTGCAGGCGCTGGTCAACCTGGTCGGCCGCTACCCCACCGGGACCCTGGTGGAACTCAACGACGGCAGCTTCGCGGTGGTGGTGCGCTGTGGCGGGGACGCCGAGGGGTTCGACCGGCCGACCGTGCGGACGATCCGCAGCGGTCGCGCGCTGCGCAAGGGTCTGATGTACGACCTCAGGCGGGTCCCCAAGGACAAGCTCACCGTGATCCGGATCTGTGATCCGCAGGAGGAGGGCTTCGCCGAGTCGGCCGTGCTCCTGGGCCAGAAGGAGCCGGGGACGTAGCCGGGCGGCGACCCGCTACCAGCGCAGGATCGCGCCCGCCACCCCGAGGCCCGCGCCCGTGCCACCCCCCAGGATAGGGTACCCCCCGGTCAGGCGGCCCACCTGCTGGGCGATGGACACGGCCACCGGCCACCAGGCGGCCACGCAGTTGCCCAGGCTTCCGACCACGTTGATGATCTTCTCGGTCGGGAATCCGTAGTGCGCCACGGCCTCGACCCCGGGGCCGGACGCCTGGTGGGGGACCACCAGCGCGATGTCGTCCTGGGTCATCCCCGCCTGTCGCAGGACCTTCTTGAGGATCACCGCCACCCGGCGGCGGGCCATCTTGTACACGCCCGGTCCGTCCATGGTGAACAGGTTGTCCGCGCGGTCGGTCTCCGGGTCGTTGGGGTGGCAGCGGGTGCCCCCGCCGCGGACCTCGGTCAGGTGGGCGCCGGCCGGCCAGGTGCCCATCTGGAACGCCAACAGCTCGCAGGCGTCACCGTTGTCGGGTCGCTCGACCACGGCGGCCGCAGCGCCATCGCCGAACAGCACCGCGCTCTCGGGCTCGTCGAAGTTGCGGCCCCAGGTGCCCAGGTCCGACGACACCACCAGGATGCGCTCGTACGCGCCGCCGGCCAGCAGCCCCGCGGCGTTGTGCAGCGCCACCAGGAACGAGAGGCAGGTGGCGTGGATCGAGTAGGAGGGCACCCCGGCCATGTCCAGGGCATCCTGGATGTAGACCGAGCTGTCCGGGATCACCTGCTGGGGCACACCCGACGCGTTGAGGATCAGGTCCGGGGGTGGGCCGTCTCCCAGCGCTGCGCGGGCGGCGCGGGCGCCCATCTCGGCCATGCCGATCTCCGACACACGCCGCTCCTCGACGCCGGCGTGGGCGTCGATCCACGCCGAGTCGATGCCCAGCTTCGGTGCCAGGTCGACTGAGGTCTCGATCTTCGGCGGAAGATACCGCCCGGTGGAGACGATCTTGACTCGCATCGCTTCCTTCCGCTCGGCCACCCCGTCCCGCGCGCGCATCCTAGCCGCTGGACCCGGTTCAGGCGACGGATATTTCCGTCCCTCGCGCGGGCGCGCTACGCGACTCTACTGACCCACCGCAACGCGCACCCGATGGGGTACCATGATTCACAGGAGGTATCGGCGTGAACGGCGGTTTCGTGAGGGGCTGGAGGGGGTCGGGGTGGCTGTTGCTGGCGGCTCTGCTGTGGGCCGGCTGCCCCCCGGAGTTCATCGAACCGCCGGATGACGACGACACCGGAGACGACGACACCGGAGACGACGACACCGGAGACGACGACACGGGCGATGACGACACCGGCGATGACGACACGGGGGTGGAGGACGCGGACGGCGACGGCTACACGACCGACGAGGGGGACTGCGACGACGCCAACGACGCGATCTACCCGGGGGCGGACGACATCTGTGACGAGTGGGACAACGACTGCGACGGCCGGCTCAACGAGGACTCGGTCGGCTACGATCAGTACGAGCCCAACGACGACGAGGGCTACGACCTGGGCGACCTGACCGAACAGACCGAGACGATCAACTCCTTCCTCCACGCGCCCGGGGACGACGACAAGTTCCTGCTCTTCGTCGAGGATGGCTACTTCGACTGGTTCTACATCGACCTGGCGGTCCTCTCGGTGCCCGAGACCGTGGACATCCGGCTGGAGCTGTGGCTGCTCGACGACATCGACCACAACTACGTGGGCCTCATCGACACCATGGACGCGGCGGGGCCCGGCGGACAGGAGTCCATGAGCTTCGACGGCTCCGGCGGCCACGACGACACGGGCACCTACGAGGTGGTGGTCAACGCCGACGCCGGCTACGACTGCGGCGTGCCGTACACCCTCGAGATCACGTGTGGAGTCTAGCCGGCCCATGATCCTCACCCGGGCGACGTGGCTCCACCTCGCGGCGATCCTGGCCCTGCTGTCCGGGACGCTCGGATGCCCCCCCGATCAGCACATCGGCCCCACCGACGACGCGCCCGGCGGCGACGACGACGACGACGACGACGACACCGGCGACGACGACACCACCTCTCCTCCCGCCTGTTCGGAGGTGTTCAACCTGGAGGTCGTGCCCCTGGACATCTGGGGCGGCGACCTCGAGGGCACCGAGCTGGTGATTCACGCGGACGGGCAGCAGCTGGCGCACGTCCAGGACCAGATCGGCCCCCTGCTCCTGCCCCATGACCAGGCCGCCGAGTTCGAGGTCGACGTGGTCGAGGCGGGCGAACACTTCACCGCCACCGTCGAGCTGGCCTGGGGCGGTGGCGAGCCACCGGCGGACGTGGAGCTGGGCTCGCCCTGGGGCGAGGGGGATCCCCGGGTCGCCCACGCCTTCGAACTGCGGGAAGAGGACGGCAAGACCTGCCCGGTGGTGCAGCTCTTCCTCGGGCTGGACCACCGGTGGTACGCGGCCACCGCGCTGCCGCCGCGGGGGGACAACGAGGTGGAGCTGCTGCTCGCCGGCGAGGACGCCTGGGCCGCGGTGTACGACGACGTCTGGGACGCCGAGGACCGCATCCACCACAGCACCTGGTACTGGACCTCCGACTTCGAGATGAAGCGCCCCGGCGACCACGTGCACTCCACCGAGGCCGAACGCGCGGCCTACACCGCCCTGAACGTGCTGGACGGACAGCCGGCCACCAAGCGGTTGCTGGTCAACCGGTTCTTCGAGATCTGGGACTGGCTGGACATCCTGTACACCGACGCGGAGCTGCGGCAGAAGGCCGAGACCCCGGGGGACGGATTCCAGGTGGTGCTGCCGGTCAACCACGCCGAGGTCCCCGTCGAGGGAGAGTACGAGGGGGAGGCCGCCGACTTCTGCTTCGGAGACCGGGTCAACGACAACCCCCTGTACGCCGACGTCCAGCTGCTGGATCCCCCCTGCATCGGTCCCGCACGGGACCTGGAGATCCCGGCCGCCTCCTGGCACCAGAAGTTCTGGGTCATCGACGACCGGGTGGCCTACGTGGCCGGGATGAACAGCCGGGCCGTGGACTGGGACACCCCCGACCATCTCGTCTTCGATCCCCGGCGCATGGACTTCGGTGCCTCCACCGGGGCCCGCGAGGAGGTGGAGGCCCGGGAGGAGCTGCCCGACAACGGCCCTCGGCGGGACTACATGATCCGCATCGAAGGCCCGGCGGTACAGGACGTGTCGAGCATGTTCCACGAGCGGTGGGTAGCGGCCCTGGACACGGGCGCCGAGTACGCCGAGCACGCGACCCCCTTCATGCTCGAGCCCTACGACGGCCCCGCCGACGGGGACGTCGAGGCCCAGGTGGTCTACACCACCCCCGAGCCCTGGGCCGAGATGTCCATCTCCGAGTCCATGGCCAAGGCCTTCCTCGCGGCCGAGTCCTACATCTTCATCGAGAACCAGTACTTCCGTTCGCCCATCCTCAACGACGCCCTGATCGAGACCCTGCTGGCCAAACCGTGGGTCAAGCTGATCGTCATCACCTGGCCCATCGAGGCCTACGAGGGGGGCGCCAAGTACACCTACCTGGCGGACCAGCTGTTCCGGGACCTGGTGCCGGACCAGTACCTGCTGCTGCAGATGCGCAGCTTCGACGTCTACCTGGAGGAGGGCTACCTCTGGGATGACCGCTACCTGTACGTGGAGCAGGTGGACCTGCACTCCAAGCTGGCCATCGTGGACGACCGCTACCTCACCGTGGGCTCGGCCAACCACAACAACCGCAGCATGCTCTACGACGGCGAGGCCAACGTGGCCGTGCTCGACGACCTCTGGGTCCGGGACGAGCGCCAGCGGCTGTTCGAGAACCTGGTGGGACCGGACCGGGCGTCGTATGTCAGCGACGACCCGGACGCCAACTTCGAGCTCTTCCGTCAGGTGGCCGAGGACAACCAGGCCATCGTCGACGACTGGGAGGTCTGGATCGACGACCTGTCCTTCGAGGAGCTCGAGGACCTGGAGTACACCTACCGGCCGGATGGCTTCCTCTACCCGCTGACGACCGATCCCGACTACTGGTGGGACATCGGACCGGACATGTTCTGACTCAGGGCGTCAGGAGCTCCAGCGTGTAGGCGCCGACCTCCCATGCGTCAGCGGAGGTCACCACGAGGGTGTAGATGCCGTCGTCGGGCACGTCGAACAGGATGTACGCGTCGTCGTTGCCGTAGCTGTTGTCGTCCTCGGCGATCACCTGGCAATAGGCGTCGAGGACGTAGAGGTAGGGGTCCAACCAGAACTCGTCTTCGTGAAGGATGATCTCGATCTGGGTCCCGGCCTGGCCCTGGAACTCCACGTCGTCGTGGTAGAAACCCTCGCCCGCGGGTCCGTCCTGGGCGTCGTTGTAGTAGAGGCTCTGGGTGTCGATGATGCCCGGGACGTCGACGACGGTGTCGTCCCCGTAGCAGTTCTCGCCCAGGATCGGGTCGTCCAGCCCGTCGCAGTTGGAGTCCACTCCGTCCCCTGGTTCCTCGTGGGCGCCCGGGTGCGTCGTGGCCTCCTCGTCGTCGCAGTCCTCCCCCCCGATCCCGTCCCATTCGAAGCCGTCGCCATCGACGTCCAGCAGGTCGGCCCCGTCACAGTCGTTGTCCACCCCGTCGTACGGCGTGTCGTCGACGCCCGGGTTCATGGTGGGGTCACCGTCGTCGCAGTCCCCGTGGCAGAGGCGAAAGGCGTCCCCGTCCCCGTCCTCCTCGCCGCTGACGTCGCCGTCGCAGTCGTCGTCCACCCCGTTGCACAGTTCCACCGCACCGGGGTACACCCCCGCGTCGGTGTCGTCGCAGTCGTCGCAGAGGTCGTACCCGTCACCGTCGCCGTCGACGTAGGCCTCGCCGTCGCAGTCGTGGTCCACGTCGTCGCATTCCTCCGCGGCGTCGGGGTGGACATCCGCATCGGTGTCGTCGCAGTCCCCGTCGGCGGTGGAGAATCCGTCGCCGTCCCCGTCGACGGCCGGCGTCGGATCCTCGGGATCGAGGGACACGACCTCCTCGCCACACCCCGGAAGAGCGGTCAGCGCGATCGAGACCAGGAGCAGGGTCTCGAGGCAGGGGCGACGGGATATCGTCATTCCCCGGTCTCCCCGAGAATCCAGGTGGCCCCCAGCACCAGCCTGGGTACGGCAGCCCCGCGACTCGCCACCGGCTGCGAGGACAGTTCGTAGGTGCGGTTCCCGTCGTAGAGGTCCAGACCGGCCGCCACGAAGGGGGCCAGCCACGGGAGGATCCGGAACCGTGCCTCGACTCCCAGGGCCAGGCCCAGGTCCAGGCGGTTGTCCAGGGCCGTCGTGTCCCCCGGGGAGAAGCTCAGATCCGTGACCCGGGACACGTCGAGGAGAATGCCGGCCCGACCCGTCAGGTCGAGACGCCCCAGGGCGACCTCCCCGGTCACCGACAGCCGGACCGGCCAGCGGACGATCCGGCCGTCACCGCCATCGATGGCCAGGGGTGTGGCCTGCCCGAGATCCGCCCCTGCGTGGATCCCCACGTGGCGCCCCACGCGGAGCCCGAGGCCGAAGCCCACCCCGTGGAGAGCCGCCGCCGCGGACGACGGTCGGAACAGGGTGTAGCCGGCGCTGATCAGCAGGTGGGCCCTCGTCCGCCGCGGACTCGAGCCGCCATCCCCCGGCGGCCGGGCCAGCTCGTCGTTCCCCGTCACCGCCGGGGCAGTCTCCGCGGGATCGACGACCGGCGGACCGGTCTCGGGCTGGTCGCTCGATTCGCTCGCTTCCCCAGGCGATTCCGTGTTCTCGGGCTCCAGGGTCGCCTGCTGCAGCACCTCCAGATCCCCCAGCTCGGCGTGGATCATCGCGGCGACGACCTGGCATCGGTCGAGCCAACCCTCCCCGGCGCCGCCCAGATCCCGGGACTGCCCCCGATCCCCCTGCGCCGGTACCAGGTGGTGGACCTTGTCCCGGTCCGCGGAGAGCCAGGCCACCAGCAGGGCGTTGGTGTCCCGGGCGAGGTCGAGGGCCAGTGCATCGTCGACGGCCTCGTCCACGGTCATCAGGCGAACGGACACGGGCAGCGCGGTCAGGTGGGCCTGCACGGCGCGCCACAGCTCCCGGTAGTCGTCGGCGCCCTCCGGATCCCCGGGTGCCAGGAGGTAGACCGTGTGGGCCGTGCCCGCGCGCGCCACCCCCGTCGGCGCCGCGACCCCCAGACCGACCAGCGCGATCGCAGCGAACATCCACCCCGTGGGACTGGGGGAGAGCGGTTTTGTGGTGGCGGTACCCATGGCGGTCCCGGGCATCAGGGTGTGGAGCCGAGGCCAGCCAGCGCAGCGCGCGCGAGATCGGCCTGGGGGGAGGAATCCCAGCGATCCAGCACCTGCTCGTAGTCACGAGCCGCCTCCGCCGGCCTCCCCTGGAGCCGATGGGCATCCCCGCGCAGCCGCAGGACCTCGGCGTGGGCACGATTCTCCGGGTGGTGGTCGGCGAACTCCCCCGCCGCCTCGACCACCTCGTCGTGGCGCGCCAGCGCCGCCAGCACGCGGACCCGCCCCAGCCTGGCCTCTCCGGCCAGGACTCCGGAGGGAGCGTCGCGCAGGTAGGCGTCGAACTGCTCGAGCGCGCGGGCCGGATCCCCGTTGGCGCCGAACTCGATCTGGCCCAGGGCAACCCGGGTATTGCGGGCCGCCCCGCTGTCCGGGTAGCTCTGGATCAGATCGCGATACACGGCGCAGGCCTCCGCGTACTCCCTGGCGCGCTGGTGGGCTTGCGCCTTGCGGGTGAGTGCCTCCACGGTCGGCGAAGGAGGCGAAGTCACCAGGGCCAGATCCTCGCCTCCCGACTCCATGTCGTCGATGCGTTCCTCGGGCGGTTCGTGCGGCTCGATCAGCGTCCGTAGCAACGATGCGGCCCGCTCCGCTCCGCTGTCGTCGAGGTCCGACACCAGCGATCCTGGCTCGAGGGCCTCCGCCCCGCCGTCCCCCGGTCGAAGCTGCTGGCCCGCGGCGACGACGATCTCCTCCCCACCGGCTCCGCGCGGCAGCACATCGACAGACCCCTCGATCACCCGCACCAGCTCCCGGCCGTCCTCGCCGAGATCCACCACGAAGACCGTACCCCGGGCCATCACCTCCAGCTGGGGTGTCTCGACCACGAACACGAAGCCCGGCTCGTTGAGGCCGATCTCGGCGACGACCCGCCCGTTCTCCAGTCGGAACCTGGCCTCCCGGGCGTCGTTGCGAGCCACCGAGACGGCGGATTCGTCGTCGAGCCAGAGCACGGTCTCCGCTTCGGAACAGGGAAGGGCGAGCCAGCCCCCGTCCGCGAGCACCCGCTCGGGCGCGGGGTCGATCGCGGGGTCGGGCGCGACCGCTGCGGCCTCCGCCCCGGGCGCCTCGAGCTCGCCATCCTCACCCCCGGGGAGGAGCGATGCGGGCGCTCCCAGCCACACCAGTGCCAGAACGAAGGTCGCGACCGCTGCCCCCGCGAGGGCCGAGGGGACGACGATCCGGCGGACGGTCTTCCGCCGGCCCGGTGCCCTTCGGATCGGTGGACGAGCCGCCAGCATCTGCCGTTCTCGCAGGCGCGGGAGGGGGGCCAGTGGCGCCTCCGTCGCGGCGAGGTCCACCCCGCGCCCCAGGGCTTCCCGCTCGGCGCAGGCGGGACAGGATTCGAGATGGGCATCCAGCCGGGCGACCCGCCCGGGGGGGAGTTCGCAGCCGATGGCGCGCTCGTCCGACCACCGCCTCGCCCGCCGGCAGGAGATCGCCCTCATCCGCCGAGCTCCTTGCACGCCTCGCGACACACGGGATCGCGCATCACGCGCTTGAGCAGGTCTCGTCGTCCCCGGAGGAGCCGCTTCTTGGTCGCCTCTCTGCCGATGTCGAGCATCCCGGCGATCTCGGGCACGGTGTAGCCGTGGACCAGGCTGAGGACCAGGGGGAGGCGCAACCGGGGACGCAACCGGGCCATGTGTTTCGAGAGGCTCTCCAGCACCCGATGGCGCTGCATCTCCTGGTCGGGTCGTTCCGGCTCCCGCCAGTGTCCCGACGCCACGTCCTCGTCGAACAGCTGGAATACCGCCCAGCGCTTGCGCCGGTAGTGGTCCTTGATCACGTTCGCCGTCACCCGGTCGACCCAGACCAGGAATCGGGCGTCGCCCCGAAAGCTCTCCAGGCTGACGAACACCCGCGCCATGGCGGTCTGCGCCACGTCCTCCACGTCCGGACCGGCGGCGACCGACAGCTGCACGAGCCGCCGAACCCGCGGCAGGCACACGCGGGCCAGCGCCTCGCGCGCCTCGGCGTCTCCCGACACCGCCGCCGCGTGGAGGCTCTCGGGCGTCGGGGACTCCTGTCCGCTGCTCGTTCCGGGGATCACGCGGTCCACAACCTCCTGTCTGTCATAGACGGTGCCCAATGGACAAGTGGGGACATCTCGACCCACGGACAAATTAATTGTCCCCTCGGCTCCCAATCCCTCGTCTGACTAGCGGGGTGGGGTTCCGGTTCGGGCGGCTCCCCCTGATAGCCAGCCGCCCGGCCGGCCCCACCTCCATCCAGATCGCACCGGCGCGGGGATTCAAGTTCGGACCAGGACGCACTCGAGCCTGTCGGACCGCAATGACACTGCGGCCCGACAGGTGCGCGCCGAGCGCCGTCGTTCCAGCAATAAATATGTCCCCTCGGGCCGGCCCCCTGCGTCTGAGACATGGGGGTGGGGCACCGGCTGGCCGACAGCCCCAGCTGACCCTCATCGAACGGCTGGTGCCCCACCCTCTGCCCACCCACCAAGGAGACCGGCATGGTTCCGAGGCCCCAGACCATCTTGCTGTTCGCGTTCGTCATCCCCCTCCTGCTCATCGTCTTCACCCCTTCCCTGGGTCGAGCCCAGGTCATGGCGGCGGAGGACTTCGACGACGAGGCCCTTCCCGACGGCTGGGTGTTCTGGGGCAGCGACGAGAGCCGCAGCGGGTATTCCTTCGAGGATCCCCTGGCCACCGGTGATTCCTGGCTGACCCTCGTGGCCCAGACCGCCAGCTACTACTCGGCACAGAATTCCGCGGTCCAGACCGCCACCTACGACCTCTCCCTGTGCGGGTCTGCCGAGATCTCCTTCGCGTTCTACAACAACGACGACGACGAGCATTACTGCCCCACCTCGTGGGCGGTGGATGATCCACCCGACGGTGACTGCCTCGGGATTTCCGGGGACGGGGCGACCTACTACACGTTCCAGGACCTGACCCTGAACGAGTACGACGTCAGCGAGGAACACGAGATCGTCATCGACGTGTCGTGGGCCCTGGCCCAGCTGGGCGACCAGGTCAGCTTCTACCTGGCAGAGCGGGACAACTGGATCTACGACATCCCCGGGGACGGTCTGCTGTTCGACGACTTCACCGTGAGCTGTCCCGACCTGGAGACCCTGTGCGACGACGGGGTCGACAACGACGGGGACGGGGACGTCGACTGCGACGACGCCGACTGCAGCGACGACCTGGACGGGGACGGCGTGTCGGCCTGCGACGGCGACTGCGACGACCTGGATCCGGCGCAGTACCCCGGGGCCACCGAGGTCTGTGACGGCATCGACAACGACTGCGACGGCACCGTGGACCAGGTGGACGCGGACGGCGACGGCTACCTGGCCATCGACTGCGGCGGCGACGACTGCGACGACGCGGATCCCGCGGTCAACGTCGGCACCACCGAGGCACAGAATGGCGCGGACGACGACTGCGACGGCCTGGTGGACGAGGACTTCGTGGTCGAGGGCGACGTGGTGATCACCGAGTGGCTCGACGACCCGTCGGCGGTGGACGCGGAGTACGGCGAGTGGTTCGAGATCCACAACGCCGCCGGATTCGACCTCAACCTGGTGGGCTGGACGGTGGGCGACGACGTCTGGGGTGACTCCTTCACCGTCGACTCCGACCTGGTGGTCCCGGCGGGCGGATTCGCCCTGCTGGCCAACAATGACGATGCCGCGACCAACGGCGGGCTGCCGACGGTGGATTACGTGTTCGCGCGGGACGACTTCCTGCTCAACAGCTACGACGACAGCTCGGACTCCATCGTGCTGGAGCTCGACGGCCTGGTGGTGGACGCGCTGGAGTACACGACCGACGGTACCTGGCCCCACCAGACCGGCTACTCCGCGTCCCTGGACCCGGATCACGTGGACGCCGCGCTCAACGACGGTGAGGAGTACTGGTGCCTCGCCGACGTCTCCTGGATCTATGGAGACGGCGATCGGGGCACCCCGGGAGTCGAGAACCTCTCGTGTTGCTTCGACATGGACGGGGACGGCGTGACCAGCTGCGACGGCGACTGCGACGACGGGGATCCGGATGTGTTGCCCGGGGCCACCGAGGTCGAGTGCGACGACATCGACAACGACTGTGACGGCGCCCTCCACCCCGACGAGACCGACGACGACGGGGACGGGATGACCGAGTGCGACGGCGACTGCGACGACGCGGACGCCGCGACCTACCTGGATGCTCCGGAGATCTGCGACGGACTGGACAACGACTGCGACGGCGACGTGGACGAGGAGCTGCCGCTGGACGACTACTACCTGGACGACGACGGGGATGGCTACGGCGATCCGAACCAGCCGGCGGTCGAGGACTGCGGGCCGCCTGCCGGGTACACCGAGAACGCGGATGACTGCGACGACACGGCGGCCGACGTCTATCCGGGCGCGGATGAGATCCCCTGCAACGGGATCGACAACGACTGTGACGGGGCGCTGCACACCGACGAACTGGACGAGGACGCCGACGGCGCGAGCGTGTGCGACGGGGACTGCGACGACGGGGACGAGGACCTCAACCTGCTGGACGTCGACGCGGACGGCCAGACCACCTGCGACGGGGACTGCGACGACGATCTGGCCGAGACCTACGTGGGTGCCCCCGAGATCTGCGACGGCCTGGACAACGACTGCGACGGCGAGGTCGGCGAGGACGAGCACGACGGTGACGGCGACGGCTGGATCGAGTGCGACGACTGCGACGATGCGGACGCGGACGCCTACCCCGACGACCTGGACGGGGACGGATTCGACGCCTGCGACGAGTGCGACGACACGGACGCGGACGTGAATCCCGACGCCGACGAGGTCTGCGACGACGGCATCGACAACAACTGCGACGGCCTCACCGACGACGAGGACGAGGACGCCTGCCCGTCCGGAGACGACGACACCGGAGACGACGACACCGGAGACGACGACACGGGGGATGACGACACCGGAGACGACGACACCGGAGACGACGACACCGGGGACGACGACACGGGTACCGGAGACGACGACGATGACGACGATGTGGGCGCCGGTGACTGCAACTGCGACCTGGATCGCCGTGGGAGCCCGGCGACCGGAGCGGCGCTGTTCCTCGCCCTCGGACTGATCGCGCTCCGACGGCGCGCGTAGACGAACTCCTTCGACCCGGCCGCCCGCGCTGGGTCGGCACCTCGGTCCGGGGACGCGCCCCGACCAGGCCGGCCCAGTAGCCCACGGCCCACCCCCCCCCCCGGCCACGGGGGCGCCCCGGACAATTCCACC
>CAZITQ010000012.1:0-18830 GCA_964542165.1 uncultured Rickettsiales bacterium | reverse complement strand
CCCCGGCCCCCCGGGGGGGGGGCGCCCCGGCGGGCGGGGCCCGCCCCCCGCCGGGGGGGCCCTGGGCCCCCCGCCCACCCGCCCCCCCCGGTCCAGGGGGGCGCCCGGTACATTGCCACGCTACGCCGATGCCGGTGCCACCTCTCGGCGCTACAATGCACCTCCACGGAGGTCCGCTGTCGTGACCGGAACCGTTCGCTGGTTCGCCCGTCTTGTCGTCGCTGCCCTGGTGTTCGGGGCCGCCGGCGAGGTGCAAGGGCAGGAATCCGAGGCGGACGACACCGGCCCAACCGAGCTGCCGGTCAGCTACCCCATCCCCCTCGCCGACATCTCCGTACCCCTGGAGCCCGGCTTGCTGGAGCCGGGGGTGGATCCGGTGCGGGTGCTGCTGTCGGTGGCCATCGACGTCGAGGGCAAGGTCGTCGACGTGGGGGTGCTGGAGTCCAGCGGGATCCCGGCGGTGGACGAGGCGGCGGAGAAGGCGGCGCGGCTGCAGACCTTCCTGCCCTCGATGAGGGGCGACGAGCCGGTGGCGGTGACCATCGAGTACCCGGTGATCTTCCTCGCCCCCGAGCCCCCTCCCCCGGCCATCCCTCCGGCGGAGCTGTCGGGGCGGGTGGAGATCCGGGGGGAGAAGACGGCGCTTCCGGGGGTGGAGGTGGCGCTGTATCCGGCGGTGAGGATCGGAGAAGAAGAATCGGGCACGGGCACGGGCACGGACACGGGCACGGGCACGATCTCGGACTCGGACTCGGACTCGGACTCGGCGGTTCCGGCCCGGCCGGGAGCGGACACCGGCTCGGACTCGGACTCGGACTCGGAAGAGGACTCGGACTCGAAGGAGGAAGATCTCGATCCCGAGAACTTCCAGCTAGCCGACGAGCCCCTCCTGGTCGCCATCACCGACGACGCGGGCGACTTCGCCATCGCCGACATCCCGCCCGGCACGTACGTCGTGGCCTTCTCCCACCCCGGTTACCGCCAGGATCGCTTCGTCGAGATCCTCGCTGAGGGTGCGGAGCGGGAGGTGATCTACCGTCTGCGACCCACCGGCATCCCCCAGACGGTGGTGGTGGCCCGGAGGGAGACGGACGCCCCGGAGCGGGTCCTCACGCGCGATCAGTTGAAGACCGTGCCGGGCGCCGGGCGAGACCCGATGGCCGCGGTGGAAGCCCTGCCCGGGGTGGTCCACGTGGCGCCGGACTTCAGCGCCGGCTCCCAGGTCCAGGCGCCGGTGCTGCGGGGCGCCGCCGCCGAGGACTCGGTGCTCTATCTCGACGGCCTGCCGGTGCCGATCATCTTCCACACCATGTCGTTCTACGCCGTGGTCGGCGACGACCTGGTGGACCGGGTCTTCCTGCAGCCAGCCGCGGCAGGTGCCCGTTACGGGGACCTCAACGGCGGTGTGGTCGGCCTCGATCTGAGGTCGCCCCGCAAGGACCGGATCGGCGGATTCGTCGATCCGGGCATCGGCCAGGCGTCCCTGGCCATCGAGGGGCCGATCACCGACAAGTCCCGGTTCTACGTGGGCATTCGCCGCTCCTACTACGACGTCTTCATCAACCTGATCCTCCCCAAGGACTCGCCGCTGGACTTCGCCACCGCCCCCTTCTTCCAGGACCAGCAGATCCTGCTGGAGACCGACCTGGCCCGCTGGCTCACCCTCAGCCTGGGCTACATCGGGACCATCGACGGGATGAAGCTGCTGGACGCCGAGGAGGAGGAGGACGACCCGCTGATCTTCGACATGCGCACGGACATGCACCGGATCTTCGTCCGCGCCGACATGGAGAACGACCGCGGGTTCACCAACCGGCTGCACCCGGCGCTGACGTTCTGGTCCAGCGGCTTCGAGTTCGCCGACTGGCTGTCCAGCACCGACCGCCACACCACCTTCCACCTGGCCGACGACCTGCACCTGCCGCTGACGAAGTGGCTCTCGGTGGACGCGGGAGGGTTGCTGGAGGTGGACAAGCTGATCCAGTACCGGGACGTGCCCTGGTCCGGCCGCGAGGACACGGGCCCCCTGGCGTCCACCGGCGAGGAGGACAACCTGGTCGGCACCGAGCGGGCCACGCGGACCTTCGCCGGGATCTATCTGAGCCTGCCCATCCGGCCGGTGAAGGCACTGACCCTCGCCCCCCAGGTTCGGCTCGACTACTTCTCGGCCCTCGACCGGGCCATACCCCAGGTACGCGGCCACATCGGGATCTCCCCGGTGGAGGAGCTGCGAATCAGCCTGGCGGGGGGGCGCTACATCCAGTCGCCGTCGTTCGAGGAACTCAGCGAGGTCACCGGCAACCCGGAGCTGGGGCCCGAGGGGGCCTGGCACCTCAACGCCGGCGTGCTGTGGGCGCCCGGTCCCTGGCTCGACATCGACGTCCAGGGCTACGTGAAGTGGCTCGACGACCAGACCGTGTCGTCCCTGGAGTCGGGCCTGGACTTCGGCGATCTGGCGGAGTTCGCCGACCTCTTCGCGGGCTCCAGCGACGACCCGACCCACGGCCTGTCCAACGCCGGCATCGGTCGGATCTACGGCGCCGAGGTCTTCGCCCGCTTCGACATCCTGCGCAAGACCCGCCTGTCGGGCTGGCTCGGTTACTCCCTGTCCTGGGCCGAGCGAAAGGACTTCCCCGACGAGGACTGGCGCTGGTTCCAGCACGATCGGCGGCACCAGTTCACCGTCCTGCTCCAGCTGACGCTTCCCAAGGAGGTCATCTTCGGCGCCCGCTGGCAGCTGCAGACCGGGGCGCCGATGACGCCGGTGCTGGACTCGACCTACTACGCGGACATGGGGATGTTCATCCCCGAGTACGGCAACCTGTACAGCGCCCGCGGCAAGCCCTACCACCAGCTGGACCTGCGCTTCGACAAGAAGTGGCGCAAGAAGAATCACGTGATCGACTTCTACGTGGACGTCCAGAACGTCTACGTGGCCAAGACGTCGGACTTCACGATCTACTCTTTCGACTACCGGGAGTCGGCGAGCTTCTCGTCCTTCCCGGCCTTCAACGTCGCCGTGCGGGTGGAGTTCTGATGCGACGCCGACTCGCCCTCCCCCTGCTGCTCGCCGCCGCACTCGGCCTGCAGTGCTTCCCCCAGCTGCCCGATCCCGGACTGGTGGACAACCTGCGGGTGCTGGCGGTGCGGGCGGACCCGGCGGTGGCGGTGCTCGACACCTACCCCCTGCCCACGATCACCGTGACCGCCCTGGTGGTGGACCCGGCCGACGAGGCGCTGTCGGGGGTGACCCACGCCTGGACCCTGGACATCCCCGACGACGTGGAGGGGGTCGAGCAGCTGAGGGCCCTGGTCCCCGATCCGCCCCACGGGCCGTCCATCGAGATCGTTCTGAACGCCCTGTTCGGCGGGGCCGGCGGACAGACCGCCGTGGCCGCGGACGACACGCCCGAGTACCTGACCGGCCTGCTCCCCCTGCGCTACCGCGCCGAGACCGCGGACGACGGCCGCGAGGCGGTCAAGCTGGTCTCCTTCCTGATCCCGGACTACAGCGGCGGGGACGACGACGACGCCACGGGAGACGACGACGACTCCGCCGCCGCCACCCGCGCCCTCGACCCCGAGAATCCACCCGCGGGCTACAACGAGAACCCGGTCCTGGCCTCGATCACCATCAACGGCGGTGTCTTCTCCGCCGCCGACGGCCTCCTCCCCGGCACGTCCGAGCCGCTGATCCTGGGCCCGGTGGATCCGGCGGTCGGCCTTCGACTGGACCTGGAGATCACCGACGACAAGGACCCGGACGACGTGGACGCCGACCTCTTCTGGACCACGGGCTGCCCCGGCCTCCCCCCCGATCTGTCGATGATCCCCCCGAACCAGCACCCCAAGGCGGGCGAGTGCGCCGACGACGACTCCTTCGGCTTCGGCGGCTCGGCCGCCCTGGACGAGTCCGATGGTGATGCGTTCGGCGAAACCAGCCCCGCCCGCTCCTTCGGCTGGTACCCCCCCGCCGCGGACCAGGCCGCCCGCCTGTTCCTGATCCTGTGGGACGACGAGGGGGGACAGACCTGGCAGGAGATCCGGGTGGGGGGCAGTTGATCCGGTCCATCCCGACCCGCGCGGCACCGCTCGCGGCCACCCTGCTGGCCGCCCTGCTGGCCCTCCCCATCCCCGCGGCATCCTCGGAGTCCCCCACCGTCCTGGTCACCTACTTCGACAACCACACCGGCGACGCGGCCTACGACCCCCTGGGCAAGGGGCTGGCGGACATGGTGCTCACGGATCTCGCGGCGGTCACCGACCTGAAGATCGTCGAGCGGGTGCGGCTGCAGGCGCTGCTGGACGAGCTGGCGCTGCAGGGGAGCGACAGGGTCGACGCGGCCACGGCCCAGGACCAGGGCAAGCTGCTGGGGGCGAGCCACGCGGTCACCGGGGCGGTGACGGCGGTGAAACCGGACGTTCGGATCGACATCCGGATGGTGGTCGTCCAGACCGGGGAGGTGCTGCTGGCCGAGAGCGTGACCGGGCGCGCAGACCGGTTCTTCGAGCTGCAGCAGGAGCTGGTGCGGCGTTTCGTCGAGGGGCTCGGTCACCAGCCGGCCGGCGGAGCGCCGGCGACCCACGCCGCGCGGATGGCCAGCGTCCTGGCCTACGCCCGTGGGCTGGACCAGGCGGACGGTGGCGACCTGGAAGAGGCGTCGAAGACCCTGGGCCAGGTGGTGACCGACGAGCCCGCCTTCCAGCTGGCGGCCACCCGCCACGCCGAGGTGGTGCGGGCGATGTACGAGGCGCGACAACGGCGCGGGGTGGTCCTGGGCGGGCTCTCGGCCCAGCTGCAGGCGCGGGTCGAGGCCGAGCTCGCCAGACGCGACCTGGCCGCGATGGACTACGAGGCGGCCAACCGCCACGTGGGGTACCGGATCCTGGCGGGCAACATCCGCCTGGGCCGGATCGCGGAGCTACTGGGTCCGGCGGGCGAGGACGACCGCCGACCGATCCCGGACGCCGCGCGGGAGGAGGTCCTGGCGCTGAGCCGCGAGTACGTGGACAACACCGAGACCTACCTGGACGAGCTCCAGGCCTGGTGGGCCGCCCACCCGGACTGTGACGAGGCCTTCCTGGACGGCGAGATCGCCGACGAGGACCAGGACCTGGCCGAGCGGGCCAACCTGGGCAGCGCCGGCAACTGGGACTTCGCCACGACCAACCACGTGGCCAACGGCCTGGCCGAGTTCATCCTGCTGGGATCGCCGGACTATTACGGCGACATCGAGTTCGTGGTCACCCCGACCCTGGCGCAGGCGGAGCCCGCCTACCGGGACCGGGCCTACCGCTGGCTGGCCTTCGCCCTGGAGCAGGCCGAGGCCATGGACGACCCGGACGACGCCGTGAACGGTGGGGTCAAGACCCTGTACACCTGGGGCGTAGCCCTGCGATTCGAGGGCCACGTCGCCGAGGCCATCGCCCGCTGGCAGATGATCCTCGACCGCTACCCCACCTGCGAGGACTACGCCACCATCGAGCAGAGGATCCTCAATACCCTGGCCCGGGAGCCCTGAGGCCGGGGAGCGGGCCGCGGGTCAGTCCGACTGCGTCTCGGGCAGATCGTGGTCCCAGCGCAGCGCCGGGATCCAGCGACGGTTTCCCTCCCGGTCCTCGAAGAAGTATCGAGACGGCACGCGGTAGGGGCTCGACGCCTCGGGCAAGCAGTGGAGCTGATCGGCGGGGGCCTCGTACCCTGCGCGGTGCTGTTCCAGGGTCAGGCAGGGCACGGCGATCGGGTAGATGGGCCCCAGGACGACCTGGTAGGGATCCTCGACGACCCCAGCTTGCGCGACCGACGAGGTCTCCTGAGATCGCCGGTGTGGGCGAGTCAAGGTCACCCATAGCGATTGCCGCGCCTCGTCGTGGGAGAGGGTGACGACGGCCTCTCCACGGCGGTCCACCAGCTCCGTCTCGCCCGAATCCCCGGCGAACCACTTCCTCGCGCGGACGACCCCGGCGCCGTCCCGAAGCTCGCACTCCCAGTTCCCGTCCGCGTCCTCGTACGTCCGCACCACCGACCAGGACCGTCCGTCGCCGACCTCCACCGGCTCTCCGGCCGCGTCCAGGAACAAGGCTGGCTGTTTCGTCGGATCGATCCCCCGCTCCCGCATCGCCTGGCCCCACCCGCCCAGCACGATCCGGGTCTGCCCGCGGGCATCCACCACCAGCAGGGTCCACCCGTACATCGGTTCCGTTCCGTGGACGACGCCCACGAGCTGTCCATCGCCGTCCACCAGAGCCAGGGCCGGCCCCATCGCGTCCTCGGCGAGGGGCACGCGCAAGCCGTCGGGCCCCAGAAGGGCCGCGCCGACCAGGGCCAGGGTCAGGATCGTCCCGTTCACACGCGCCTCCCGTCTCCCCGTCCAAGAACCCTTCCGCCCGCCCGGTCCTTCCCGACGAGCCGCCGTCCCACAAACGGGTTGCACGCAGGGGGGCCGAAACCTTACCTATGGCCTGGGGTGCAATCGATGAAGAAGGTCCTCGCAGTCCTCGGAGTGATCCTCGTGCTGGTCCTGCTGCTGGTGGGCGGCGGGCTGGCCTACCTGTTCCTGGCCCTACCCGACGCCGGCGAGGTGCCCAAGCTCGCGGTCGAGGGCGGTCCGGAGGAGGTGGAGCGGGGTCGCTATCTGGCCCACGGAGTGGCGGGTTGTATGGCCTGTCACTCGGAACGGGACTGGACGATCTTCACCGCCCCGCTGGTGCCCGGCACCGAGGGGGCCGGGGGCGAGGAGTGGCGGGAGGAGGGGCTGGGGTTCCTGGTGGGCTCCAACATCACCCCGGCGGGCATCGGCGACTGGAGCGACGGGGAGCTGTACCGGGCCATCGCCGGCGGCGTGACCCCGGACGGTGAGGCCCTGTTCCCCCTGATGCCGTACCCGGAGTACGGGCGGATGGACGTCCAGGACATCACCGCCATCATGGCCTACCTCCGGACCCTGGAGCCCATCGAGAACGAGCTGCCGGAGCGGGAGCTCGGGGGACCCCTGCCCCTGATCGTCCGGATGATGCCCTCCCCTCCCGAACCCCAGGACCGCCCCGAGCCGGGGACGCCCGAGTACGGCGAGTACCTGGTCTCGTTCGCCGCCTGCACCCACTGCCACACGCTGTCGGAGAAGGGCAAGCCGGTGCCGGGGATGGAGATGGCCGGCGGTTTCGAGATGACGATGATGGACGGCACGCGGGTACGCGCGGCCAACATCACCCCCCACGAGACCACCGGCATCGGCATGTGGACAGGCGAGATCTTCGCGACCCGCTTCCGGGTCTACGGGCCGGGCAAGGGGCTGCAGAGCATCGCGGCCACCGGCCGGACCACCAACATGCCCTGGACCTTCTACGCCCAGATGACCGACGAGGACCTGGCCGCGATCTACGACCACCTGATGACCTACCCCGCGGTGGACAACGCGGTGGAGCGATTCCCGAAATAGAGCCCTCGCTGGAGGGGTTCACCCGTCAGGTGCCGCGGAGGGACGAGTCCGCCGGGGTACGGGCCTGGTAGCATGGCCCCAGGGGATCGACGATGACGACTCGACTGTGGATCCAGATGGGCGCCTCCCTGGTCGTGCACTGGGTCAGCGCCCTGCTCGTGGCCGTGGCCCTGTTGTTCGTGATCCCGAGTTTCATCCCCATCTTCGCCGACTTCGGCGCGGTCCTGCCCTCGCTGACGCGGCTGAGCATCGGGCTGTCCGACGGGGCGCGCTCCCTTTGGTTCCTGTCCATCCCCGCCGCGGTGGCCATCGGGCTCGTGGACGTGGTGGTGCTCTACCTCCTGGGGCGGCTCGAGACGCAGCTGCCGTATTGGGTGTTCTCCCTCGGCGTGTTCTTCTTCCTGGGGATCCTGTCGATCACCCTGTTCGCGTCGATGTACCTGCCGATGTTCCGGCTGGCGTAGACGGCGTCAGTCGGATTCGTCCTCGATCTCGATCCCGAGCCTCTCGGCCAGGTCCAGGGCGGCCCGGGGGGTGGGCCAGCGCTGGTCCATCTGCGCGCGATCCAGATAGCCCCTGCGGGCCTGGTGGTAGAGACCGGCGAGGGGGTGCTTGCCCAGCCGGCGGGCGTAGACCCGGCCCTGTTCGGTGGGATCGAGATCGTCGTATCCGATGTCCGAGCGGAGCGCAGCCAGGATCTCGTCGCTGCCCTCCAGGACCGACCGGTACACCGCGTCCAGGGCGGCCCTGCCCCGCGCCACCACGTCCCGCAGCCGGCCGAATTCGGCGGCCTCAGCCTCGGTCAGGTCGTCCCGTCGCTCCGTCGCTGCGATGAACAGGTCGAGCTTCTCGAAGGCCATCTTCTCGCCCAGGGAGGCGTCGTAGCGCAGGTCCGCGTGCTCGCGTTTGAGGTGCTTCCAGTGCCGGGCGCGAGCCCCAACCTGGATCACCCGGAACTCGGGCAACAGCAGCCCGGTCAGCCGCCCGCCCCGGCAGGCGCCGGTGTCGATGCCCCAGACGCGCTCGTCGTCGCGCACGTAGGGTCGGCCCGTGCGCAAGATGTCCTTGTGGCCGACCACGATCGGGCGCTCCCCGTCGTACAGCTCGTACCAGGGCCGGTCGTAGCTCTCCTCCAGGTGCCGCTGTCCGGTGAGCGTGCCGACGACCACCGTGTCCCGCTGGTCCCGCAGGTCCACGCCCGGCTCGTAGAACCCGTGGACCACCAGCACCTCGTCCAGCTCGATGGCCCGGGGTAGACCGGCCATGAAGGCGCAGGCGTCCGGGTACCGCTCCTCGCCGAACTGCCGGCGGGAGATCTGCTGGCTCAGGGCCGGACGGATCTCCCCGGCAAAGGACCGCACGTGCTTGCGTTCGTGGTTGCCCATCACCGACCGGCTGTGGGTCGCGCTGCGGAAGAAGTCCAGGACCTCCACGGTGCCGGGGCCCCGATCGACCACGTCGCCCACCGCGATGATCTCGTCGTCGTCGCCGATCCCAGCCCGCTCCAGCAGCTCCTGGAACTCGTCCCAGCAGCCGTGGATGTCGCCGACCAGCAGCCGTTGCATCAGCTGTAGTCCGGGGGATCGCCCAGCGCCTCGCGGATCCGGGCCGCCAGGCGCGGCTTGAGCCGCTCGCGGTGGACCAGCCACAGCAGGGCGTCATCCACCATCTCCTGGGGCGAGCGGGGGGTCCACTCGAAGGCCTCGCGGGCCCGGGCGTTGTCGAACCAGCACCAGCGCCGGTAGAACTCGTCCACCACCGGTCGGGTGGTCATCGGCTCGATGCCCAGCAACTTGCTGCCCCCCTCGATGAGCGACGCCGTGGGCTTCATCATCCAGCGGGGCTGCACGTAGTGCATCGCCCACTTGCCGGTGCGCGCGGTGACCAGGGCCACCACTTCCCGGGCGGTGAGGTTGTCCCCCACCACCAGGTAGCGCTGCCCCGGCTCCCCGTGGGTCAGGGCCTGGGCGTGGACCCAGGCCACGTCCCGCACGTCCACGTAGTTCAGGCCCCCGCGATAGGACCCCGGGGTGTGGACGTACTGGCGGATGAAGTCGTTGGACGGTGTCCCCTTGTAGTCGTGCCGGCCGACGATCGCCGCCGGGTTCAGGGCGATCATCGGCACCGACAGCTCGCTGGCCAGCTCCCAGGCCCGCCGCTCGCTCTCGGTCTTGGCCTGCATGTAAGCGTCCTGGGGCTCGTCGTTCCAGTGGGACTCGTCCCGGACGGTCTCGTCGTCGGAGACCCCGACCGCGACGATGGAGCTGGTGTGGATCACCCGCCCGATGCCGTGCTCGGCCGCCGCCCGCAGCACGTTCTCGATGCCCTGGACCGCGGGCTCGACGATCTCCTCGACCGTTCCCCCGTAGGCGTACACGGCGGCGAGGTTCTCGATGGCGTCGCAGCCCTCGGCCGCCCGCAGCACCGCGTCCCCGTCCCGCACATCCCCCAACACCGGCGTCAGTCCGAGCGGCTCCAATCCCTCGAGGTTGGACGACTCGCGGACGAAGGGGACCACGTCGTGGCCTCGCGTGAGGAGTTCGCGAACCAGGTTGTTCCCCAAATGGCCATTGGCTCCGGTGACCAGTACGCGCATGGGATCTCCCCGACGCTCCGAGGGCGCCGCCCGCCCATGGTACGCGGATCTGCTCGGCGGATCAGTGCCGCCCAGCGCCCGACGAATAAATCTACCGACCGATAGATAGATTTCGGGAACGGTTCTTGGTTAGGATGTCGAGCACCATGTCCCAGCCCCCCTCTCCCCCCCGCCGCGCAGGGCGTCCGCGCCAGCCCATCCCGCGCGAAGATCTGCTCGCCGTGGCCTGTTCCGCCTTCGCCGAGAAGGGGTACGCGGGCGCCAGCATGGCCGAGATTGCCGAGCGCGCAGGCCTGCGCAAGGCCTCCCTGTTCCACCACTTCGGCTCCAAGGACCGGCTCTACACCGAGGTGCTGGCCGAGACCCTGGGGGACATGGGCCGCCTGGTCCTCGAGACCCGGGGCGAGGAGGGGGAGTTCCTGGAGCGGCTGGACCGTCTGAGCGATCGGATCACGACCTACCTGGGCGGGAACCCCGAGGCCGCGCGCCTGCTGATCCGCGAGCTGGTGGACAGCGGTCCGTTCTCCACGTGGGAGGGCAGCGACATCGTCCAGTCGGCCCTGGCGGCGGTGTCCGGCTTCCTGGCCTCGGGCATGGAGTCCGGGGCGATCTCCCGCACCGATCCCCTCCAGCTGGCCTGGTCGATGGTCGGTCTACACCTGCTGTGGTTCGCCTCCCCCCACGTGCTCAAGCACGCGGTGCGCGGCGACATCTTCGATCCCGTACACATCCAGAACCGGTCCCGGGCGACCCGGGCGCAGGTCCGCGCCCTGTGCGGCGCCCAGGCGGCCGGGCACGAGCACCAGGAGACGCCATGAGCGAGCCCACCGAGGAGCAACGCCAGATCATCGACACCGTCCGTCGTTTCTGCGAGAAGGAGGTCCTGCCCTACGCCGAGCAGATCGAGGAGAACGACGACTTCCCCGAAGGCATCTGGCGAAAGATGGGGGAGCTTGGCCTGCTGGGCATCGCGATCCCCGAGAAGTACGGCGGCATCGGCGGCGACCTGATGATGGCCGTGCTGGCCATCAGGTCGATGCTCGGCTCGTCGGGCCTGGCCCTGTCCTACGGCGCCCATCTGAACCTGTGCGCCCACAACCTGCTGCGCACCGGCAGCGAGCAGCAGCGGCTGAAGTACCTGCCCAAGCTGGCCAGCGGTGAGTGGATTGGCGCCCTGGGGCTGACCGAACCCGGCGCCGGCTCCGATGCCACCGCGGTGCGGACCACCGCGGTGCGTGACGGCGACCACTACGTGCTCAACGGCACCAAGACCTTCATCACCAACGCACCCATCGCCGACGTGGTGCTGCTGTACGCCAAGACCAATCCCGAGGCGGGGCCGATGGGGATCACCACCTTCATCCTCGAGCGGGGGATGGAGGGGTTTTCCACGCCCGGGCGGCTCAAGAAGATGGGCCACCACGGCTCGCCCACCGGCGAGATCGTGCTGACGGACTGTCGGGTCCCCAAGGAGAACGTCGTCGGCGCCGAGAACATGGGCGTGGCCGTGCTGATGGCCGGGCTGGACGTGGAGCGGGCGTTCTTCGCCGGGGCGGCCATCGGCATGGCCGAGCGGGCCTTCGAGCTGGCGTTGAAGTACGCCCAGGAACGGGAGCAGTTCGGCCGGCCGATCAGCAAGTTCCAGCTGATCCAGGCCAAGCTGGCCGACATGTACACCCGGATCGAGGCCGCCCGTGGGCTGTCCCTGCGCGCGGTGGAGGCAGCCCAATCGCTGGAGCGCGGCGGCAAGGGCACCGACATCCACCTGCTCGCCGCGACGGCCCTCCTGTTCGCTGCGGAGACCGCCGAGTTCGTGGTCTACGAGGCGGTGCAGATCCACGGGGGCTACGGCTACATGGAGGAGTACGAGATCTGCCGCCTGCAGCGGGACGTGCGCCTGTTCACCATCGGCGCGGGGACCACGGAAATCAGGAAGCTCGTGGTGGCCAGAGAGCTGCTTGGCATGTAGGCGTCAGGCGTCAGGCGTCAGGAAAGAACAGGGTAGCGTTGCTTTGGCAGCACCCTGGAGATCGAAAGACTTGGTTTCCGGATCGGATGTCGAGCGTCAGCGAGACGACCTGTTCGCCTGACGCCTGACGCCTGAAGCCTGAAGCCTCTCTCCCGGAGGGAGTCTCGATGGACCCCATCGTCTCGAAGGTCGACACGTCCAGCGACGAGTTCCGCAGGCGGCGGGACGAGATGGTCCCGCTGGTGGAGAAGCTGCGGGCCGAGCTGGACAAGGCCCGCCACGAGCGCAATCCCAAGTCGCTGGCCTACATCGAGAAGCTGGGCAAGTTGCCCACCTGGAAGCGGCTCGACCTGCTCCTGGATCCGGGGTCGCCCTTCCTGGAGCTCTCGCCCCTGGCGGCTCACGGGATGTACGAGGGCCAGGCGCCGGGAGCGGGCTCGCTGGTCGGGATCGGTCGGGTGGCCGGTCGCACGGTGATGATCAACGCCAACGACTCCACCATCAAGGGCGGGACCATCTTCCCCATCGGGGTCAAGAAGTCCCTGCGAGCCCAGGAGATCGCGATCCAGAACCGCATCCCCAGCATCTGCCTGGTGGACAGCGGCGGCGCCTTCTTGCCCCTGCAGTCGGAGATCTTCCCCGACCGGGAGCACGGCGGTCGGATCTTCTACAACCAGGCGGTGATGTCCCGGCTGGGGATCCCCCAGATCGCGGTGGTCCTGGGCCTCTGCACCGCCGGCGGGGCCTACATCCCTGCGATGAGCGACGAGGTCGTGATCGTCCGCGGTACCGGTTCGATCTTCCTGGGCGGTCCGCCCCTGGTGAAGGCGGCCACCGGCGAGGTGGTCACCGCCGACGAGCTGGGCGGCGCCGACGTGCACTGCACGATGTCCGGCGTGGCCGACCACATGGCCCACGACGAGCGGGAGGCCCTGGCCATCACCCGCCGGCTGATGGAGACCATCCCCCAGTCGCCCGAGGCCGAGCGGGAGCCCGTCGAGGAGCCGCTGTACGACCCCGAGGAGCTGTACGGGATCGTCCCGGTGGACCTGACCGAGCCCTTCGACGTGCGGGAGGTGATCGCGCGGCTGGTGGACGGAAGCCGGTTCTCGGAGTTCAAGGAGCTCTACGGCCCGACCCTGGTCACCGGCTTCGCCCGGATCCACGGCCAGCTGGTGGGGATCCTGGGCAACAACGGCGCCCTGTTCTCCGAGAGCGCGCTCAAGGGCACCCAGTTCATCCAGCTGTGCGACCGGCGGAACATCCCGCTGATCTTCCTGCAGAACATCCCGGGCTTCATCGTGGGCAAGGAGTACGAGCGGCGGGGCATCACCAAGGACG
The DNA here is from genome assembly GCA_964542165.1 of uncultured Rickettsiales bacterium. Lineage (GTDB taxonomy): Bacteria > Myxococcota_A > UBA796 > UBA9615 > CAYRNR01 > CAYTBN01. Next base: position 5,485 of record CAZITQ010000012.1, on the reverse strand, counting down.
GCCACAAGATGGTCAACGCGGTGTCCAACGCCCGGGTGCCCAAGTTCACCGTGATCCTCGGCGGCTCCTTCGGCGCGGGCAACTACGCCATGTGCGGGCGCGCGTACAACCCTCGCTTCCTGTGGATGTGGCCCAACGCCCGCATCTCGGTGATGGGGGGCGACGCGGCGGCCAAGGTCCTGTCCCAGGTCCAGTCGGCCAAGCTGGAGCGCCAGGGCATGAAGGTGGACGAGACCGCCATGAAGATGATGGAGCAGCAGGTCATGGCGGTGTACGACAAGGAGTCCAACGCCTACTACAGCACCGCCCGCCTGTGGGACGACGGCATCCTCGACCCCGCCCAGACCCGCGACGTCCTCGGCCTGGCGCTCTCGGTGGCCTTCCAGCCCGAGGACCGGCCGCGCGAGTACGGGATCTTCCGGATGTGAGGAGCGGAGAGAAGAGAAGAGGAGGAAGCTCTCGCAGAGGCGCAGAGGGGGCAGAGAGCGCAGAGAGGAAGAGGGAGAGGGAGAGGAAAAGGAAGAGGGAGAGGATGGGAAGAGGGGTGCCGGAGAACGAGACGTCGGGGGCGATCGTGGACGCCGCGTACAAGATCCACACGACCCTCGGACCGGGGCTGTTCGAATCGGTCTATGAGACCGTCCTCGCCCACGAACTGGAGCAACGCGGCCATCGTGTGGAACGACAGGTCGCTTTCGATGTCCAGTACGAGGGGCTCGTGCTCGAAGGTGGCTTCCGAGCAGACCTACTCGTCGACGACCTCGTCATCGTCGAGTTGAAATCGGTCGAACAGATCCTGCCGGTGCACAAGAAGCAACTCCTGACCTACATCCGTCTGGCAGAGAAGCGCGTTGGTCTTCTCATCAACTTCGGCGCAGGTCGCATTCGAGACGGCATCATCCGAACCGTGAACGGGCTCCCCGAATGAACATCCCCACTCCTCTCCCCCGTCTCGTCACTCGATTGGGGCTCACCGAGATCTCGGGCCATCCACTTCCCCTTCCCTTCTTCCTCTGCGATCTCTGCCCCCTCCGCGCCTCTGCGAGAGTCTCTTCTTCCCTTCCTTCCCGGAACCAACGCGAGGAGTTGCTCCCATGAAAACTCCATTCGACAAGGTCTTCATCGCCAATCGCGGCGAGATTGCGGTGCGGGTGGCGCGGGCTTGCCGGCTGCTGGGGGTGGGGTCGGTGGCGGCGTACTCGGAGGTGGATGCCGACGCCGTGCACGTGGAGGCGGCGGACGAGGCGGTCTGCGTGGGACCGGCGGAGGCGCTGCGGTCGTATCTGGACGTGGATGCGGTGGTCACGGCTGCGCGTGAGGCGGGCTGCGACGCGATCCATCCGGGGTATGGCTTCCTGGCCGAGAACGCGGCGCTGGCCGAGGCCTGCGCCGGGGCGGGGCTGGTGTTCGTCGGACCTCCGGTGCAGGCGTTGAAGCTCGCCGGGGACAAGGTGGCAGCGCGGCAGACCATGCACGCCGCCGGGGTCCCGGTGGTGCCCGGCACCTTCGAGGCCAGCGGCGATCCGGCGGAGCTGCGGGCGGCGGCCGCCGACCTCGGCTTCCCCCTGCTGATCAAGGCCTGTGGCGGCGGGGGCGGCACCGGCATGCGCAAGGTGGCCACCGAAGACGCGCTGGACGGGGCGCTGGAGGAGGCCGCCGCCGAGGCGGGCTCGGCCTTCGGCGACGCGTCGGTCTACATCGAGAAGCTGATCGCCCCCGTCCGTCACGTGGAGGTCCAGGTCCTGGCCGACGGCCAGGGCAAGGTGCTCGCCCTGGGCGAACGGGAGTGCTCGATCCAGCGCCGGCACCAGAAGGTGATCGAGGAGTCTCCCTCCCCCGTCGTGACCGAAGAGGTCCGTGAGCGCCTGTGCGCCGCGGCCTGTGACGCGGCGCGCGCCGCGGGGTACGTCAACGCGGGCACCGTCGAGTTCCTGCTCCAGGACGACGGCACCTTCTACTTCCTGGAGATGAACGCGCGGATCCAGGTGGAGCACCCGATCACGGAGATGCGCTTCGGCGCCGATCTGGTGGCCTGGCAGCTGCGGGTGGCGGCGGGTGAGGCGCTGGATCCCGCGCTGGGCGAGACGGAGCCCCGGGGCTGGGCCATGGAGGCCCGGCTCTACGCCGAGGATCCGGACCTGGGTCTGCTTCCGTCCCCCGGGCGGATCGCATTCGCCGAGCTGCCCCAGGGTCCGGGCATCCGCGTGGACGCCGGCATCCGGACCGGCAGCGTCGTGCCCATGGAGTACGACCCGATCCTGGCCAAGATCATCGCCTGGGGTGAGGACCGGGAGACCGCGCGCCTGCGCCTGGACCGGGCGCTGGCCGAGACCGTGGTGCTCGGAGTGGCGAGCAACGGCGCCTTCCTGCGCAGGATCCTGGCGCACCCGGCCTTCGTCGAGGGCCGGACCCACACGGCGCTGCTGGAGGACGAGATCATGCCCTCGATGGGTGGGGCATCGGCCGAGACCCGGGAGGTGGCGCTGGTGGCTGCGGCCCTGACCCTGGACGGCGCGGTGGGAGCCCCGGACGGGGACGCGGCGGGGACCGGTCCCGGGGGCCCGGCGAGGATCCCGGGACCGTGGGAGACCCTGCGCGGAAGGCGTTTCCCGGGGGGGGGTGCCCGATGAGCGAGCGCCACCTGCAGCTGGGAGACGAGGTGGTCCGCGTGGGCGTGGACCGGACCGGAGACACCGGGGAGGTGACGTTGACCCTGGACGAGGGGGAGACGCGGGCCGTGCGGATTCCCGCGGCGGGGGGGGGCTCCTTCGTCCTGGAGTGGGGAGGCGCGCGGCACCGGGTGGCCGTGGCCCGGACCGGCCAGGGGATCGAGGTCGCGGTGGACGGCGAGCGGTTCGTGGTCTCCCGGGCGGCCGGGCCAGCGGCGGCCGGCGGCGATGGCGACGGTGCTGGTGGCCCGATCCGTGCCCCGATGCCCGGCAAGGTGGTCGAGCTGACCGTGGCGGTGGGCGACCGGGTCGCCCGCGGTGATACGCTCGGGGCGCTGGAGGCGATGAAGCTGCGCACCGCGCTCACCGCCCCCTGCGACGGAACCGTCAGCGCCGTGGGCTGCGCCGTCGGCGACCAGGTCACGGGCGGTCAGATGATCGTGGAGATCGAGGCTACGACAGGGGAGGACGACGATGAGTGAGGCCGTGAGCTGCACCCGCGAGGGTGGCGTGGCGACGATGACGATCCAGCGGGCCAAGGCCCGCAATACCCTGGACCTGGCCACCCTGGAGGGGCTGCACGCCTTCCTCGAGGAGCTGGGTCAGGACGAGGAGACCCGCGTCGCGGTCATCACCGGCGAGGGCGACAAGGCGTTCTGCGCCGGCGCCGACCTGTCCCTGATCGGTTCGTGGCATCAGTTCGAGAAGTCGGGCACCAACCCCTACACCGAACTGCTCCACGCCATGCTGCGTTTCCCCCGCCCCCTGGTGGCGCGGGTCAACGGTCACGCACTGGGCGGCGGCCTGGGCCTGGTGCTGGCTTGCGACGTGGCCATCGCCGCCGACGACGCCACCCTGGGCACCCCCGAGGTCCACATCGGGCTGTTCCCCTTCATGGTGCTGCCCCTGCTGTCCCACCACATCGGCCCCAAGAAGGCCGCCCAGATGGCCCTGACCGGCCAGAAGGTCTCGGCGGGGACCGCGGTCGAGATGGGCCTCATCAACCAGGCGGTGCCCCGGGGCGAGCTGGACGAGCAGACCGACGCCATCGCCAGCGCCCTCTGCCTGGGCGGACCGCTGGCGCAGATGCTGGGCAAGGAGGCGGTCCGGGACGTGATGGACGGCGACCTCCACGACCGCATCGACCGCATGGCCCGCTTCTTCGCCCGCGGCCTCCAGAGCCCCGAGTTCATGGAGGGGATCCAGGCCTTCCTCGAGAAACGCCCGCCGAGCTGGAAGGGCGAGTAGGTCCTACTCCCTCGATCCCCGCCGCGATCCCGCCGAAGAAGAAGAGCCTCGCGCTGAGGCGCCGAGTACGCAGAGGTCGCAGAGGCTTTTCCTTTCCTCTTTTTTGCCTCTGCTCTCTCTGTCGCCTTTGCGCGCCAGCTTCTCCACCCGAGTACGGGACAAACCAGGCTGTCGTAGTATCGACCCCAGGAGGCTCGCGATGCTCTCCCGACCGTGCCTTGCCGTGTTCATCGCCGTGCTCAGCTGCTCCTCTCCGCCAGCCCTCGCCCAGGACGAGGACGGGGACGGGTACGAGCCGCCGGCGGACTGTGACGACTCCAATCCCAACATCCATCCGGGTGCCCCGGAGATCTGCAACGCCCTGGTGGACGACGACTGTGATCCGGCCACCGACGAACTCGCCGACGTGGACGAGGACGGATTCAACATCTGCCAGGGCGACTGCGACGACGCCCAGGAGCTGGCCCATCCGGACGCGGACGAGGTCTGCGATGGGATCGACAACGACTGCGACGACGAGGTGGACGAGGACGTCGACTACGACCACGACGGCTGGGACGGGTGCGACGAGGACTGCGACGACTACAACCCCAACGTCTGGCCCGGCAACACCGAGGTCCCCTACAACGGCATCGACGAGGACTGCGACGGGGAGGATCTGACCGACATCGACGGGGACGGCTTCGACGGCGGTCCCTACGGCGACGACTGCGACGACCAGGAGCCTGGGATCCATCCCGGCGCCGAGGAGATCTGCGACGACGGGATCGACGGGGACTGCGACGGGGTCAGCGACACGTACGACGAGGACTGCACGGGTGGGGACGACGACACGGCGCCGGACGACAACGACACCGCGGACGACGACGACGCGGACGACGACGGGGACGAGGACGACCGGGAACCGCCCGTCGACTGCGCGTGCACGACCCGCACCGGTGGCGCTGCGCCGCTGGCGGCCGGCACCCTTCTCCTGGCCCCCCTGGGCCTCGCATTCCGCCGCCGCTGACAGGGATCTCCCCTCCCCACACCCAATCGCCGCTTGCGGTAAGCTACGCCCCCGCAGCACGATTCTGGGAGGTGGAACGTGTCCCACGGACCTACGGGCGATATCGAGGGGCTGCCGGAAAACGCACGCCGGCCGCTACAAGAGGGTGAGCAGTACGTCCCGGTAGTCCCGGACGAGACCGGGGTGCCCGAGGTCACCACCCGCTCGATCGTGATGGGGCTGATCTTCTGCGCCGTCTTCGCCATGGCGGCGGCCTACCTGGCACTGAAGGTGGGCCAGGGGATCGAGGCCGCGATCCCGATCTCGATCCTCGCCATCGGGCTGTCCCGGGTCTTCGCCCGGCGCTCGACCCTGCTCGAGAACGTGATCATCCAGTCCATCGGCGCCAACTCGTCCCACGTGGTCTCCGGCGCCGTGTTCACGATCCCGGCCCTGTACATGCTGGCCGCCGACCCGGCGTCGGGGGTGTCCGAACCCTCGGTCTGGCAGGTGATCATCGTCAGCTTCCTGGGCGGCTGCCTGGGCGTGCTGTTCCTGATCCCCCTGCGCTACCACTTCA
>CAZITQ010000011.1:74350-75412 GCA_964542165.1 uncultured Rickettsiales bacterium | reverse complement strand
GCCGTCGCAGTCGTCGTCCTCGCCGTTGCAGTACTCGTCGGCGCCCGGGTACTGGTCCGGGTCGGCGTCGTCGCAGTCGTTGGCCGTCGGCGCGTAGCCCTGGGGCTGGTCGCAGGCGGCGACCCAGGTCGCCGGGTAGCCGAAGCCGTCGCCGTCCGCGTCCACGTACCAGGTGGGGGCGTCCACGGCGGTGTCCTCGTCGACGGTGCCATCGCAGTCGTTGTCGATGCCGTCGCAGTACTCCGGCGCCAGCGGGTTCACCTGATCGTTGCCGTCGTCGCAGTCCAGGTCGTTGTCGGTGTAGCCCGACGGCTCGGTGCAGGCCTGGGTGGTCTGGGCGCCGTCACCGAAGGTGTCCCCGTCCGCGTCCAGGTACCAGGTCGTCGTGTCCACGGCGTCGTCTTCGTCGAGATCGCCGTCGCAGTCGTCGTCCTCGCCGTTGCAGTACTCCGGCGCGCCGGGGAACTGGTTCGGATCGTCGTCGTCGCAGTCGCCGGCGCTGATCGCCGTGTTCGGGGGCTGGGTGCAGGCGTCGACGGCCGCGGCGGGATCGCCGTAGTTGTCGCCGTCCAGATCCAGGAAGTAGGTCTCGGCGTCCACGGCGTCGTTCTCGTCGATCGTGCCGTCGCAGTCGTTGTCCACGCCGTCGCAGTACTCGTCCGCGGTGGGATTGATGGCGGCGAGGGAGTCGTCACAGTCGTAGTCGTTGTTCACGTGGTCGGCGATGAGCTGGCAGTCGAGGATCGGTGCCACGTTCGCGTCGCCGAATCCATCCCCGTCGTTGTCCGGGTACCACTCGAGCTGGGCGATCTCCTCATCCACCTCCCCGTCGCAGTCGTTGTCGAGCCCGTCACAGGCCTCGGGGGCCCCGGGGTAGGTCAGGTCGGAGTCGTCGTCGCAGTCGTCGCCGTTGTCCACGTAGTCGGGGGGCGGGAAGCAGGCGATCCAGGTCTCGAGGATGTTGCCGTAGCCGTCGCCGTCGTTGTCCTCGTACCAGGTCTGGGCGTCGAGGGCGGCAGCCACGGCCAACCGGCCCGCCCACTCGGGTAACACCACCGAGCC
>CAZITQ010000011.1:26456-74340 GCA_964542165.1 uncultured Rickettsiales bacterium | reverse complement strand
GCTGCCGATCCGGCGGTGGTGGTGGTTGCCGTCGCCGTCGCCGTCGAGGTCCTCGTCCCCGGTCTGGGCGTGGTGGTCGGTCCCCTCGTCCACGGTGCCGTCGCAGTCGTTGTCCACCAGGTCGCAGACCTCGTCCGCTGCCGGGTTGACGTCCGCGTCGTTGTCGTCGCAGTCGTCGCCGCCGCAGTCGTCGCGGGCGTACCCATCGCCGTCCCCGTCGGGGCAGCAGATGGGGTTGTCCTCGCCCGGGCTTCCGAGGTCGCCCGAGCCGAAGGGCGTGGTGGCCCCGCACCAGTTCGCGTAGTCGTCGTTGAGGGTGGCGTCGTAGCTGTCGAAGTCCAGGGACATGGACTCACCGGCCACGTCCGGCCAGTCCGGATCCCAGTACTCGACGCGGTCGATCTCCACCCCGCCGAAGGTCAGGATCACCTCGTCCTCGGTATTGCTCAGCGCGTAGTTGGTCCACATGAAGTCGGCCGGCACGCCGCCGTTGGCTCCCGGATCGTCGTCCCGGGCGAGGATGACGTAGGAGTCGGGCGAGACCCAGACGTCCTCGTCCACGGTGAAGTCGTTGCTGCCCAGGTCGGTGACCTCGAAGCCGTTGAGGTTCACCTCGTAGGCACTGTTGTTGTAGACCTCGATCCACTCGCCGTACGTGTCGTCGACGGCCAGGGAGTCCCGCATGATCTCGGTGATCAGCAGGTCGCCCTCGATCAGCTGACCCTCGTCCACCATCCCGTCGCAGTCGTCGTCGACCTCGTTGAGCAGCTCGGCGGCGCCGGGGTTGACGTTCACGTCGTCGTCGTCGCAGTCGTCTCCGCCGCAGGCCTCGTCCTCGTAGCCGTCGCCGTCGCCGTCCGGGCAGACGCCCTGGGACGCCCACTCCACGGCCTGTTCCAGGAGCTGATCGGCGGATCCCGAGCGGAGATCGCCGATGTTGTAGTTGGTGTTGGCCCCGTACAGCAGACCGAGGTAGACGATGTTGCCCCCGCCCCACTCGCCCACGGCCACCGCCTGGGTCGGGGAGCCGTTGCAGTTGTCGCCGGCGGCGTTGGCCAGGTTCTCGGCGTTGGCGGCGTCCAGGGTGAAGGGGCTGAACTCGATGTCGTCGCTCGCGGTGGAGAAGTCGCTCAGACCGAGGGTGACGTCGTGGGTGTCGTCGAGGATGCTGAGGCTCAGGTTGGTCTCGCAGAAGTAATTGGTGCTGTCGGGGTAGGCGTCGATGGGCAGCACCTCGTCCAGCGCCTCGCCGCCGACGGTGCCCGACACGATCGCGAAGTCGATCCACCCGCAGCCCACGACCCCGCCGTTGCCGGCGAAGACCCAGTCGGACAGGGCCTGCGCCATGGCTTCGGTCCAGTCGTAGTCCCCGCCGCTGCCGGACTGACCCATCACGACCACGTCGAACGCGCCGAGCTTCTGGACCGTGTCGATCTCGTCGGCGGTCACCAGGGTGGCGGTGAAGTCGAACCAGGTGTCGTCGTTGAGCTGGTCGACGATCCCCTGTCCGCTGCCGTTGGCGCTGCCGTCCTCGACGGCGACCCGGATCTGGGCGCCGGCCAGGCCGGGAAGGGCCCAAGCGAGCAGGAACGTCAGGCAAGTCGTGAGCAAAACGGACCAGGCATGGTGTCGGGTGGGCATCGATGCTCCCTTCGCTGGGCGGACTCCCACGGATGTCGAACCTTACCGTTCTACACGACGTGGGCCTCCCTGTGCGCGATCCGGGCGCACGAAGGTCCACCTTCGACGGCCGCTGGCCCGGGTCGATCGCAGCGTTGAGGGGTGGGGCGGGGGCGGGATCAGTCCCCGTCGGGCTCCCAGCGGAGCACGGGTTTCCGGGCCGCGGTGACCTCGTCCAGCCGGCGAACCACCGGCCGGATCGGGGCCTCGCGCAGGGGCTCCGGATCTTCGTCCAGCTGGCGCCGCAGCTCGATCATCGCGTCGCAGAAGGCGTCCAGGGTCTCCGGCGACTCGGTCTCGGTGGGCTCGATCATCAGGGCGTCCTCCACCACGAGCGGGAAGGACATGGTGGGCGGGTGGTAGCCCAGGTCGATGAGTCCCTTGGCCACGTCCACGTTGGCCCGCTTGGGGGCCACCCCGGCGGTGGTCACCACCACCTCGTGCATGCAGGTGGTGTCGTAGGGGATCGGATAGTGCCCGCGCAGGCGGGCCCGCACGTAGTTGGCGTTGAGGACCGCCAGTTCGGTGACCCGCTTGAGGCCCGGCGCGCCCAGCTCACGCAGATAGGTGTAGGCCCGGACCACCACCCCGAAGTTGCCCATGAAGGCCCGCAGCTGGCCGATGCTGTCCGGCCGCTGCTGGAAGCCGTTGGGCACATAGCGATCGCCCTCGCGGACCACGTACGGGTTGGGCAGGAAGGGCGCCAGGTGCGCCTTGACCCCCACCGGTCCCGAGCCCGGACCGCCGCCGCCGTGGGGCGTCGAGAACGTCTTGTGCAGGTTGAAGTGCATCACGTCCACGCCCTGGTCGCCCGGGCGGGTGATGCCCATCATCGCGTTGAGGTTGGCCCCGTCCATGTAGAGCTGGGCGCCCACCCCGTGGAGCAGCTCGGCCAGCTCGCCGATGTGACCCTCGAACAGCCCCAGGGTGTTGGGGTTGGTCAACATCAGCGCGGCCACGTCCTCGTCCAGGTACCCGGCCAGGGTCTCGGGGTGCAACACGCCGTCGTCGCCGCTGGGTACCTCGACCACGTCGTAGCCGCACAGCACCGCCGACGCGGGGTTGGTGCCGTGGGCGGTGTCGGGGATCAGCACGCGCTTGCGCGGGTTGCCGTTCTTCTCGTGGAAGGCGCGGATCACCATCAACCCGCACAGCTCACCCTGGGCACCGGCCGACGGGTGGAGGCTGACCGCGTCCATCCCGGCGATCTCGCCGAGCATCTCCTGGGTCTCGTGGGCGATCTGCAGGGCCCCCTGGACCTGGTCCACCGGCTGGTGGGGGTGGAGCATCGCCAGGCCGTCGAGGCGGGCGGCCGCCTCGTTGACCTTGGGGTTGTACTTCATGGTGCACGAGCCCAGCGGGTAGAAGCCCGAGTCGATGCCGAAGTTCCACTGGGACAGGCGCAGGAAGTGCCGCATCACCTGGGGCTCGCTGCACTCGGGGAAGCCGGCGACCTCGACCCGGACCAGGTGGTCCGGCAGGGCGGCAGCGGCCCCCACCTCGGACTCGTCTACGTCGCAGACGGGAAGGTCGACCGCACAGCGGCCGGAAACGCTCTGTTCGAACAGCGTGGTCTCGCGGAAGGCGAGGCCGCGGGTGCCGGGACCGGTGTGGTGCGCGCCCATCACAGCTCCCCTCCCACCTCGGCCATCGCCGCGACGAGGTCGTCGATGCACTGCCGGCTGTTGCGCTCGGTGGCGCACATCAGGAAGCGGTTCTCACCGCCCCCCGGCACCCGCCCCAGCCAGACCCCGGCCAGCAACCCCCGCTCGGCCAGTTTGGCCAGCAGGGCCTGGACGTCACCGTCGAAGTCGACGGCGAACTCGTGGAAGAAAGGCGCGTCGTGGGGCAGCGAAAAACGGTCCAGCTCGCCCACCTTCTTGCGCAGGTAGGCGGCCTTCAGGTGGCTCTGGCGGGCCACCTCGCGGATGCCCTGCTTGCCCATCAGCCCCATGTAGATCGTGGCCGCCAGCGCCATCAGCCCCTGGTTGGTGCAGATGTTGGAGGTGGCCTTCTCGCGGCGGATGTGCTGCTCCCGGGTCGACAGGGTCAGCACGAACCCGTCGTTGCCGTCCACGTCCACGGTCCGCCCGCAGAGCCGGCCGGGCATCTTGCGCATGAACTTCTTGCGGGTGGCGAACAGCCCCACCCCCGGGCCGCCGTAGCTGGGCGCCACGCCCAGGGGCTGGCCCTCGCCGACCACGATGTCCGCCCCGAACGCGCCGGGCCCCCGCAGCCAGCCGAGCGCCACCGGGTCCGGCACCGCGACCACCAGCTTGGCCTTGGCCGCCGCCGCGATCTCCGAGATGGCCTGCAGGTCCTCGACGCTGCCCAGGAAGTTGGGGTAGCTCACCGCCACCGCCGCCGCCCCCTCGATCTGGGCCCGCATCGCGTCCAGATCGGTCCGCCCGTCCGCCCCCAGCTCCAGGGGTTCCAGGACGATGTCGTCCCGGAACTTCAGGTAGGTGCACAGCACCTCCATCCACTGGGGGTTGATGCCGTTGCTCACCAGGATCCGCGTGGGCCCCTTTCGCTGCAGCCGGTCCACCAGCAGCATCGCCTCGGCCAGGGCGCTGCCCCCGTCGTAGAGGCTGGCGTTGGCCACCTCCATCTCGAACAGCTGGCAGATCAGGGTCTGGAACTCGAACAGGGCCATCAGCGTGCCCTGGGACACCTCGGGCTGGTACGGCGTGTAGGCCGTGTAGAACTCCGAGCGCAGCAACACCTGGCTCACCAACTCCGGCGCGTGGTGGTCGTACACCCCCCCGCCCAGAAAGCAGCAGGTCTCCGACATCGACGTGTTCTTGCCCGCCAGCTCCCGCAGGTGCCGCATCAGCGGCTCCTCGGCCAGCGGCGGCGGAAGGTCCAGGTCGCGGTCCAGTCGCAGCGACGTCGGGATCGGCTCGAACAGCGCCTCGATATCGGCCGCCCCGATGGTCTCCAGCATCGCGGAGACCTGGGCGTCGGTGGCAGGCAGGTAACGCATCGCTCACCTCCGGGCGGTCCAATCTCGCCGTACGCCGGCCCCCAGTCAAATCCCCTGCCCCTGCCGTTGCCCTTGCCCCTCTCCCATACCGATGGAGGGCCACCCGTACTCAGGGAGGGGGACCGTGTCCAGCCATCCTCTGCGCGCGCCGCCCGCCCGATGGCCTACTCGCCCTGCTCGTGCTCATCGGCCTCCGACGGCTCTGCGCCTGACACCGGTTCTTCACTCCATGTGCCACGGAGGGATGCACCCCCGGGGAACGCTGGCAGGAGCTCTCTGACCAGGTGCTTGGTCCTCCTGGTCGGTCCGATCTCCGTCAGATCTCGTCGCTCTCGCCATCGAGGTAGGCGAGCACACGATCGCGCCGGGGCTCCATCTGCTCCCACCAGTCGACCGCGAAGAAGTCACTGGCCGACAAAGCAGCGAGCCGAGCCCGCACCTCGGGGTGGCGGTCGCAGACGTGTCGGATGTCCGCCCGGTCGCGCGGGTGCCACCGGCGGAGCTTGGTGGTGATCAGATCTGCGGGGTCGAGCGACCAGACCCGGAGCGCTTCGGAGGGCGACGGCCGTCGTACCGTCCGCTTCGCCCAGCCCAGGGGGAGGGGCGGTAGACCGCCGGGGACCGGATCGAGGTAAGGAACCCGTCCGGACGGCTTTCCGAAATTCTCGAGCAGGACTGCAGCGGCTTCCTCGTCCGAGCCGTGCAAGCGCTCCGAGACGACGTCAAGATCCTTCGTCGCGCCGCTCCGGTCGTCGAAGAGGATGAGTGAACAGCCACCCAGCAGGTACAGGTCCACGGGCCCGACGTCGCGGGCGACCAGCAGCCGGCCCATCTCGTCCAGCAGTCCTTCGAGGTCCGCCTGGGCAGTCAACGGACGGCTCCCCTGCGCCGCGCCTCCTCGAGGTCCTTCGCCGCGGTTTCGAAGCGACGCAGCGCCCCGTCGTAGGAGATCCGCCAGCGCTGGAAGACGGGCGGAAGTCCCCGTGTCTCGGCAGCCTCGAAGCCCAGCGAGTCGGGATCTGTGTCGCGGTCGGGCCTCGGGACGAGCGCGAGCACGGTCTGCAGCGCCAGACTCCTCCGGGCGTGTGTGGGGATCCGGCCACTGCGGGCGAGGTCGAGCGCGATGTCCGAGATCCAGCCCAGCCGACGCTCGACTCCGAGGTCAGTGCACTGTCCCCACAAGACGCGAGGCAAGACGTCCTCGAGCAGTAGCAATCCCGGAAGGTGGTCGATCACGCGTGGCTCCGGATGGAGTAGCGCATCGGCGACCGTTTCGTGGACAGGGCGAACCGACCATAGCGGGTTGGTGGACGCCGGCAGGAGAGGAGCGCCGCGGCAGGCCAACTCCCGCCAGACGACCTCGCTCCCCCCCGACAGGCCCGACGAGCCGATCACGAGGGCCGAGACGGGAACGCCGAGCGCATCCGCCGCCCGGACCACGTCCCACAGGCCTGGCTCACGGTTTCCCGACTCCCAGCGGGAGATGAGGGAGCGATCGACCGAGATCGCACGCGCCAGCGTTGCCTGGTTCCACCCTGCGAGCGAGCGTTGTCGCCGCAGCCGATCCCCAAAACCTGCCTGCAACTCGTCGATGGTGGGCATGGCACGATCGTGCCATTTGTCACACGTTGTGACAATAGTCACATATGGTGCCGATATGGCACAGCCGGGAGGGGTTACCGCTTCACTCGGCCGGGACGGTCACTAGCACCCCGTAGTGGTCCGAGTAGGCGCCGGGCACCTGTTCGCCGCAGCGCTCGGTGGTGATTCCCTGGTCCAGGACCCGCTCGGCGGCGGTGGCGGGGCCGAAGCCGTCGACGAGGACGTGGTCGAGGACGCGGTCGTCGGTGTCGGTGTCGGCGCCCTGCAGGGGGTTGTCCGAGCAGAAGGTGCAGGGGCCCTCGGCGTCCACGTAGGGCACGGCCATGCCGGAGGCGGCGATGGCGTTCCAGTTCGACAGCTGGTCGGCCACCGAGTCGCCCACGTCGGGGCCGGCGTTCATGTCGCCGAGCAGCACGGTCTTGCCGGTGGCCGCGGTGCTGTCGATGTACGCCAGCATGTCGGCGATCTGGGCGGTCTGCTCCTCCTCCCACGAGCCCTCCTCCTTGGGGTAGGGGATCAGGTCGAAGACCGCGGTCAGGTGGGTGCAATAGACGTCCACCGGGCCCATGGGCGCGTCGACCACCGCGTGCAGCAGGGAGCGGCGGTTGGTGGTGGAGGCGAACACGTGTTCGTCGGTGGAGGTCAGCGGGTAGGCGCTGACGATTCCGGTACCGAAGGCGCCGTCGTAGGCGTACTTGGTGTGCTCGGTGGTGCAGGTCTGCTCGATGTCGTCGGGATCCCGGCCGACGTTGGCCTGCACGCACTCCATGCAGGGCTTCTCCAGGGTCAGGAAGTTGAACGCGCAGCTGGCGAACATGCAGTCGATCATGTCGTCCAGGCAGCCCAGGTCGCAGTTGTCCGACACGCAGGTGATCAGCGGCTCCAGGTCGTCGGCGCCGCAGGCCGGGTCGGGCAGGATTTCCTGGCTCGCCGCCGGCATGAAGCTGTGGGGGAAGGCCGACGCGGTGGCCGACACCATCCCGTCCACGTGGTCGGACCGCCACACCTCCTGCAGGCACACCACGTCCGCCGCCAGCCCGGCCACCGCCTCGCTGGCCTTGGACGCCCGGTCCTCGGCCCCGGGCACGAACCCCACCGCCAGGCCGGCGTTGAAGGTGACCACCGTGAGGGGCTCATCCGCCGCGGAGTCGTCGTCGTCCCCGTCCGCGGGACAGCCCACGCAGGCAGCGGTGACCAGCAGGCCGATGAACAGGGTGAGGAGACGATGGATGCGGGACATGGACCCTCCAGGCGATGGCCGCATCCTACACGGATCCGGGGCCGGCGCCAGGGGGCGGGGTCAGGCGCAGCGGGACAGGTCGATCAGCGACCGGAACAAGACGAAGACGCTCCTCATCCCGCCCTGCTGGTGGCGGCCGTGCACCGCGGCGATGGGGTCCAGCCGGGTCCCCCCGGGCATGCAGAGCACCACCGGCGAGAGCGACCCCTCGGCGTCTCCCGTGGCGGCCGACGCCTGCCAGTGGCCGCCCGCCTGTCGGGCGACGACCTCGCCCACGTAGCAACCCAGGGCCAGCAGGGCTCCGGCCCGCTCCCTCCGCCGGGTGATGCGGAACGATTCCACGATGTGGTCCACCGCCAGCAGTGAGTGCGGCGTGTAGTCGAGGTCGATGCCGTCGCGCTGATCGGCGACGGCGACCACCCGGCGCGACAGCAGCGCGGCGGTGGCCTCGGTCAGGGTGAAGTCCTGCGTGAGCGTGGCCCAGGAATGTCCCATCGTCGTCTCCTCCAGTCGGCTGGAAGAAACGGCACGGGGGCACCGCTCACAGGCTGCTAGGACGCCTCGTCCTCGAGCAGCGCCTCGTAGGCCGCCACGTCGAGCAGCTCGCTGAGCTCTCCCTCGTCGGCGATCCGGATCTTGAGGATCCAGCCGTCGCCGTACGGGCTCTCGTTGACCTGCTCGGGGGCGTCCTCGAGGGTCTCGTTGGTCTCGACGATCTCCCCGCTCAGCGGGCTGTAGATGTCCGATGTGGCCTTGACCGACTCGATCACGCCGATCACGTCCTTGGCAGAGACCTCGTCGCCCACCTCGGGCAGGTCGCCCAGGTAGACGATGTCACCCAGGGCGTCCTGGGCGTGGTCGGTGACGCCCAGGGTCGCGACGTCGCCTTCGATTAGCACCCACTCGTGGTCATCGGTGTATTTCAGCTCAGGGGGGAATTCCACGGTGCGCCTCCAGTCCTCCGAAAATCAGTAGTCTCGCTGGTAGAAGGGCGGCTTCACCACCACAGCGTTCTTATGCTTGCCCCGGACGTCCACCTGGAAGGTGCGACCGGGTTTCCAGTACCCCTTGGGCACGTAGGCCAGTCCGATGGGCTTGCCCAGAGACGGGCTCATGGCTCCGCTGGTGACCTCTCCGGCCACCTCGCCGTCGATGAGCACCGGGTAGCCGTGGCGGGGCACGCCCTTGTCGGTCAACTCGAAGGCCACCAGTCGACGGGTAAGGCCCTGCTCCTTCTGTGCCGCCAGGACGTCGCGGCCGATGAAGTCGTCCTTGTCCAGCTTGACGACCCAGCCCAGGGTCGCCTCCAGGGGCGTCGTGTCCTCGGTGATGTCGTTGCCGTACAGCGCCATCTTCATCTCGAGCCGCAGCGTGTCGCGGGCCCCGAGACCGATGGGGACCAGGTCACGGCTGGCTCCCCGGTCCATCAGCGCCTCCCAGATCGGCGGGCCGGCGTCGGGGCCCATGTAGATCTCGAAGCCGTCCTCGCCCGTGTAGCCGGTGCGGGACACCATCGCCGGCACGCCCGCCACGGACCCCTCGGCGAAGTGGTAGAAGGCCATGTCGGTCAGGTCGATGTCGGTGATCTGCTGGAGGATGGTCTGGGCATGGCGGCCCTGGAGGGCCAGCTGTCCGAATTCCTCGCTGCGATCGATCACCTGGGCGCCCGGGGTCTGGTGCTCGAGCATCCAGGCCGCATCCTTGGCCGCGTTGGCGGCATTGACCACGAACAGGAAGCGGTCCTCGCCGTAGCGGTAGACCAGGACGTCGTCGACGATTCCTCCGCTCGGCAGGCACATGGGGGTGTACAGCGCCTGGCCGTCCACCAGCCGAGCCGCGTCGTTGGTGATCAGGCGCTGGGTCAGGGCCAGGGCCTCCGGGCCGCGAATCTCCACCTCGCCCATGTGGCTGACGTCGAACAGACCCACGGATTCCCGGACCGCGCGGTGCTCCTTGACGATGCCCTCGAACTGCAGCGGCATCGAGAAGCCCGCGAAATCCACCAGCCGCCCCCCCGCTCCCACGTGGAATTCATAGAATGGAGTGCGCTTCAGTGTGTCGGTCATCGCGGTCCTCGGCGTCTGAGATGGAAGACCATATTTGATGACCGTGGTGGGGTTGTCAATCGCCCCTTTGGGGGGAGGATCGCGGCCCCCGTGAGCGATTGACTCCCCCGGGTACCGTGGATAGGGTCAACCCTCTCGCGGAAGGATGCGACCGGTGATCTGGGTCTTGTCGGCGCTGTTCTGGGCACTGCTGGCGGTGGTGCTGTGGACCTATGCGACCCGCGCGGTGGTGGTCCGGCAGCGGCTGGTCCCGCCGGCCGAACCCGGTCGTTGTCCCGTGGCAGCGACCCTGGGGGCGGCCGCGCGGGAGTTCGTCCTGGCCGGCCTCACCTTGCTGGCCTGGCCCGTGGGCCTGGTCCCGATCCGGGTCTTCAGCCAGGCGGGCGCGGGCGATCCCGTCGTGCTGGTGCCCGGCGCCGGGATGACCTGGACCGCGTGCCTCCCCCTCCGGTGGTACCTGCGGTCCCGGATCCCCAACCCCATCGTCCAGCTGTCCCACGTGCCCTGGTGGGGGCCACCGGAGCGTGCCGCGGCCCGGCTCGCGGACCGGATCCACACCCTCGGCCGGATCTCCACCACCGCCAGGGTCCACGTGGTCGCCATGGGCGAGGGCGGACTGGCCGTGCTGCTGGCGATGAAGGCCGATCCGTCGCTGCCGGTGGGTTCGGTGATCACCGTCGGTGCCCCCTTCTCGCCCCCGCGCTTCGGCAGCGTGTTCCTCCCCGGTGGCCCCGACCGCTACCCGGTGGGGCGCGAATCCCTCCCCGCGCCCAGCCTGGCCATCCGGTCGGCCGGGGACAACCTGGTCTTCCCCGACGAGTCGAGGCCCCCCGAGGGCTCCGACGCCGTCACCCTGGCCTCGGACGGCCACCTTTCCCTGTGGTACTCCCCCCGGACCTGGCAGCGGGTGCGGGAGGCCCTCGCGCTGCCGGCGACCGGGGATGGCGGCGCGGAAGACGAGCCCGCTTCATGAGCGAGTTGCTCCGGCGCGAGCTGCTGGTGGTGGCGGGCAAGGGCGGGGTGGGCAAGACCACGGTGACCGCCGCCCTCGGCCTCCTGGGCCAGCGCGCCGGCCGCTCCACGGCGCTGGTGGAGATGGCGGGGACCTCGTCGCTGGTCGGCATGTTCCCGGGCACCGACATCGGCTACGAGGGCGCCACGGTCCTTCCGGGACTGCGGGCGTTCTCCATCTCCGCCAAGCAGTCGGTCGAGGAGTACCTCCTGCGACACATCCGGATCCGGGCCCTGTACGACCTGGTGTTCGGCAACCGCTTCATCGCGCCGTTCATGAACGCCGTGCTCGGGCTGTCGGACCTGATCTCCCTGGGCAAGGTGATGGACCTGGGCTGGGAGGTGGACGACCAGGGGGAGCGGGTCTACGACCTCCTGGTGTTGGACTCGCCGGCCACGGGGCACGGCCTGACCATGCTCCGCGCACCCCAGGCGATGATGGACATCGCCCGCAAGGGGCCCTTGTTCCAGAACGCCCAGCTGGTCCACGACCTGCTGGCGGACCCGGCCCGGTCGGCGCTGATCCTGGTCACCTTGCCCGAGGAGATGCCCGTCAACGAGACGATCCAGATGGCCGAGGCGGTGGAGCGCAGCGGTCTGATCAAGCTGGCTGCGGTGGTGGTCAACGGAGTGCCCGAGGCGCCGTTTGCCCCCGATGAGGAGCGGGCGTTCAAGGCGCTGGTGGAGGGTCGCGAGGCGCGGGTCGGTGGTGAGGCGGGGCGGGCGCTTCGGGAGGCCAACCGGATGTTGTGGCGACGGGGGCTGGCCCAGCGACACATCGACCGCCTCCGGCGGTCGGTCCCGGTGCCGCTGATCGAGGTGCCCCGGATGCCCAGCCCCAGCATCCACGGCGAGACCCTCGAGGCGCTGGCGGGACACCTGGAGGCGCTCCCGTGAGCGATACCCAGCGGCTCGCGCCGGCGGGCAGCGACGGGCTGCTGCCGCTGCTGGACAAGCACGTCCTGGTCTGCTGCGGCACCGGCGGCGTGGGCAAGACCACCATCTCGGCCTCCCTGGCGCTGCTGGCGGCCAAGCGGGGCAAGCGGGTGCTGGTGCTGACCATCGATCCCGCGCGGCGTCTGGCCGACGCCCTCGGCGTGGCCGACCTGCCCGACGAGCCCACGCCGATCCCGGTGTCCGAGCTGGCCGGCATCCCCCCCATCTCCGGCGAGTTGACGGCCCTGATGCTGGACGTCAAGAGCACCTGGGACCGGGCGATCCGTCGCTTCGCCCCGGACCAGGAGACCGCGGACCGGATCCAGGGCCACCGCTTCTACCGCAAGATCACCGAGGGCATCTCCGGCTCCCAGGAGTACAGCGCCATGTTGCGGCTGTGCGACGTGGCCGAGGACGACGACTACGACCTGGTGGTGGTCGACACCCCCCCGTCGCGCCACGCCCTGGAGTTCCTGGACGCCCCCCGGCGGGTCTCGGACGTGCTGGAGGAGGGGGTGCTTCGCTGGCTGATCGCGCCCTCGTTCTCCACCGCCTGGGCCGGCCTGCGGATCTTCGGCAAGGGGGGCGCCGCCCTGTTCCAGATCTTCGAACGCTTCACCGGGTCGGACGTGCTGACCGGGCTCAGCGAGTTCGTGACCCAGTTCTCGACGGTGTTCGGCGAGCTGCGCAGTCGTGCCGAGCGGGTCGACGCCTTGCTCCGACGGCCCGAGACCGCCTTCCTCCTGGTCACCCAGCCCACCGGAAACGCCCTGGGGGAGGCGGACGCCTTCGTCGGGCAGCTGGAGGACGAGGGGCTCCCGTTCGGCGGATTCGTGGTCAACCGGGTCCACTGGAGTGGGCCGGAGTCTCCCGCAGACGCGCCGCCGCGCGGCCCCAGCGGATTCCCGCGCAAGCCGCCACCGGGGATCGATGCGGCGGCGTACGAGCGCATGATCGAGCGCACCTGGGACCTCCACGGCACCTACAGCGCCTGGGCCGAGCACGACCGCAGGGTGCTCGCCGCCCTGAGGGAGCGCTTCGGGGGGGAGATCCCCTACCAGCAGGTGCCCGATATCCTCCTCGAGCTCCACGACCTCAAGTCGCTGGGCATGATCCACCCCTACCTGGTCTGACGGAGGCGCTCGTGTGGGCCCGCCTCCTCGACGTCGACCGGCAGGCGATGCGGTGGATCGCGCGTCGCCGGCGACGATCCCTCACCCTCGCGATGGCCGCCCTCACCTATACGGGGGCCGGAGCGGTCTGGGGGCTCACCGCCACCGTCCTGGCGGTGCTCTGCCGGCGGGAGGTCTTCGTGATCGAGCGGCAGGAGACCCTGCTGGCGGCGATGTTCGGTGCGGGCCTGTCGCTGATCGTCGGCCAGGTGGTCAAGCGGATCACCCGCCGCCGCCGCCCCTTCGACGCCATGGCCGACGCCCCGGTCGCCATCCGTCCCCCGACGGATCCCTCCTTCCCCTCGACCCACACCTCCACAGCCATCGCCCTGCTGGTGGGGTTGTGGCTCACCGGGCACCCCGCGGCCCCCTGGGTCACCCCCTGGGCCCTGGTCATCCCCGCGACCCGGTTCTATCTGGGGGCCCACTACCCCACCGACCTCCTCGGCGGCGCGGCCCTGGGCGCACTCTTCGGTCTGGTGGACTACACGGACGTGATGCTGTGGGCGCTGTCGCTGGGGCCGTAGGGGCCCCCTGGAGTACTCAGCCGTCGCAGGCCAGCTCGCCATTACCCGACGAGTAGGTGACCGTGATCATGGAGCCGCGAGGGGGCACGGACTGGCCGAAGAACACGATGTAGTTGGACTCCAGGTCGTAGGTCCAGCCATTGACCTTGGTGTCGTCCCGGGGGACCTCCACGTTGTCCACCGTGGCGGTGATCGAGCAGACGTCCGGGGTGCGGGTGAGCTGGAAGGAGGAGCGGATCCCGGCCACCGACAGGCCCATCTCGTCCATCACGTCGTCGTATTCGCCGCAGATGGAGCGGGTGATCCCGCCGAGCATGCGCACGACCTTGATGTAGCGGTGGCCGGTGGAGGCCTCGCCGCAGGAGGCGTAGCCGCTGTTGGACTCCAGCTCCACGATGGCCGAGAAAGAGACCATGGCCGGGTCGGCCTTGGCCTCGCGGAACCCGGTGACGAACTGGGGCACCGGCACCAGCTTCTCGGCCTCCTGGTAGCACGCCGCCTGGTCGTCCCCGATGAGCTGGCCGTTGTCCGAGCAGTCGTTCTCGTCGCTGACCACGATGATCGCCAGCGTCGCGTTCTCGCGGATGAAGCCCTCGTTCTCGTGGGTGGTCAGGGGGGGTGTGACCGCCGCCAGGGCCGCGGACAGCCCGCGCTCGATGGGGTAGCCGTCGGTGCCGACGCGGATGTTGCTGGCGAAGACCTCCTGGTAGTCGGGGGTTTCGGGCGTGATGATCGGCGGCTCGCCCTGCAGGCGTCCCCGCTGGGTGACCTCCACCATGTCGGTGGTGATGATCCCGATCTGCCAGTCCGCGTTGGTCTCCTCGATGTTCTCGATGAACTTGGTGAAGTTGTCCGCCACGTCGTTCTGCTCCTGCTCCATGGACACGGAGTTGTCCATCACGAACAGGATGTCGACCTGCGAGGCGGGTTCTTGAAAGAAGATGTCCTCGATCAACGAGCCCTGGAAGTTGTACTCGTTGCAGGACATCAGGCCCATGGCCAGCACCAGGCCGGCGATCCCTGTCATCCTGGCAATGCGGTTCGTTGGCATCGTGCCTCCCGCGGGCGGCTTTCCTCCGCCCCGAAAACCCGTGTATTACATCATAGCTTCGCATCGGCGCGTTGGAAGCCAATCCCCGACCGTGGGGAACAGGATCGGCGATGACCAAGGACGTTTTCGACCGGGGGGGCCGCATGGCCCTGTCGCAGCTTCTTCTGGCGACAGCGCTGCTTTCGCTTCCCTGCGTGGCCGCTGCCGCCGAAGACCTCACCGTGCTGTTCACCGGCGACGTGCGTGGCAGCTACGCGGGCTGCGACTGTCGCGACCAGCCCCTGGGAGGCGTCGCCCAGCGGGCCTTTCTGGTGGGCGAAGTGCGCGCGGAGGGCTCGCCGACGCTGGTCCTGGACGCGGGCAACCTGCTGTTCCGTTCACCGGTGGGGCTGGGTGACGACGCCGAGGCCTGGCGTCGGGCCGATGCCCTGCTGTTGATGGATGCCTACAGCCTGATGGGCGTGGACGCGGTGAACGTGGGGGTCCACGACCTGGCCGCCGGCCTGGAGTACCTGCAGAAGCTCCAGGGACGGTCCGCCTTCCCCCTGCTCAGCACCAACCTGATCGATCCCGGCACGGAGCGCCCGGTGTTCACACCGGTGTTGCACCTGGACCGCGCCGGTGTCCGGGCCGCCGTGATCGGCCTGCTGCCGGGGGACATGGAGGGCCGGGGCTACCGGACCGAGGACCCCCTGGCCACGGCGAAGGTGGCGGTGGCCGCGGCCCGCGAGCAGGGCGCCGAGCTGATCATCCTGCTGTCGGCGCTGGACCCGGACACGGAGAAGCGGATCGCCCGCAGGGTGCGGGGTGTCGACCTGATCCTCAGCGCGGGGAGCCGGTCGCGAACCGAGACCGCGATCCGGATCCGTGACGCCGCCGTGGTTCACGCCGGCGGGCGGGGCAAGTACCTTGGACGCGTGGTGCTCGACCGGAGCGCGGACGGCCCCGAGCGCCTCACCTCGACGCTGATGCCGGTGGAGTCCGGCGGGCCCGTGGACGAGGACGTGTTCGAGCTGGTGCAGGAGACCGAGCTCCGGCACCAGAGCCCGGAGTTCCTCGAGGCGGGCGACGCCGCCGTGCCCCCCTGATCAGCGGACTTCGCCGGGCACCCACCCCAGCTCCCCCAGCCACCGGGCGACCTCGCGGGCGAACAGGGCGTACCCCTCCGCGTCCGGGTGACCCTCGTCGATGAACAGGGGTTCGCGCAGCGCCGGATCGGCCTCGAACGCCGCGATGATGCCGTCGGCGAGGCCCTCGGGCGGGGTGGGGGCCTCCACCAGGACCTCCCCCCCCGGCCAGCGGTGCATCCGCTGGACCGAGGGACCCAGCTCCCCGGTCACGCCGGGAAGGGGGAGCTGAGACCGGAAGGTGGGGGTGAGGGCGATCCCGGGCACCTTGGCGGGAAGCCAGTAGGGGGCGGTCTCGTAGTCGTCCTCCTCCCCCGCGCTCCCCGGGTGGAAGGTGCTCACGGGCGGCTCGATGTACCCCAGCCGCACGGGATCCAGCTCGGCCGCCAGATCGGCCAGCTGCCCCCGGGCGCCGGACTCCATCTCCTCGTCGGTCAGGCCCTTGCACAGGAGCACCACGTCGGGATCCAGCTCCCTCGCGTGGGCCCGGATCCAGGCGACCAGCTCGTCCATCTCCGCGGCGGGCCACCCGGCGTTGACCACGTCCCGGCCCAGCTCGGTTCCCAGCCGCACCGGCCAGCTCTCCTCGTAGGTCACCCCCCAGCCGAAGGTCACCGAGTCGCCCACGCAGAGGATCCGCGGGCCCGCGGCGGGCACCTGGATCTCCGGCCCACGGAACCCGAGAGAGTTGGTCGACACCAGGAAGGACCGCTGGCGGGTCACGCGGCGATGTCCGCCGCGATCGTGGAGCTCCCAGGGGTTGTGGGGACGGTCGATGGCCACGATCACCGCATCCCGCAGGTTCGGCTTGAGTTGCTGGGCGTCGTGGCCCAGCTCCGGGGCGCTTCGAGAGACGGGGTCGGACAGGGGGCTCGTCCGGTGACGGTGGACGACGACCAGCCCCCCGGCGATCACGGCGGCCAGGGCCACCAGGGCCGACAGCCAGGGGATGGGAGCGCGGCGGGGAGAGGGGAGCGGGGCCATGGCAATCCGTTCCGTTGAACCGGTCGACGGCGCTCCCTATGATGCCCCAGGGATCCGGCGTCCGCACGGGCGCGGACCCTTGGAGGATCGGGGACGGTCGTGAACTGGAAGCGGGATATCTGGTGGATCCTCGGTGCCGCGCTGGTGGTGCTGGCGGTGGCCGCGATGCTGCTGCTCAGCTGTCCCGAGGAGAACCTGCTGCCCCAGGTCTACGACGTGCTCTGACCGGGTCCGGGGATCACTGACCCCAGAAGCGGACTTCGCCCACGGCGCTGTCGTTCCAGCGCTTGCCCAGGGTGACCGAGTCGATCTCGAACTTGACCCAGTTGGCGGTCTTGCTGCTGAGCTCCAGGAACTGCCATTCGGCGGTGTCTTGCAGCTCCCAGGTCTCGGTGCTGTTGTCCGAGAAGCGCACGGTCAGCGTCGCCGGCCGGCTCGACTCGGAGAAGGTCTGGTGGTCGAAGACGTCGCCGATGACGATGCCGATCTTGTCCAGGGTCCGCCGCCCGCCCAGATCCACCTTGAACCACTCGCCCGCGCCGCCGCCCTCCTGGGTGAAGTTGCGGGTGCGGTCCATGCTGGTCTGAGGCGCCTTCTTGTCCCTGCGGTCGCCCTCGTCCTCCTCGCCGTCCTTGACCCCTTCGCACCACATGGTGTCGGCGAAGCCGTCGATCAGGTTGGCGGCGCCGTAGTCACCGCCCTCGAGGGTGGAACTGGCGGTCGCGGAGCCGCCGGTGACGAACTCCTCGGGGTCGTCGTTGACGAAGCGGATCTCGGAGATGGTGATCTTGTCCCAGGACTCGCCGTGGTGCATGCCCTTGAAGAAGATGCGGATCTTGTTGGTGGTGTGGGTCTTCGAGAACGCGATCCTCTGCTTGCCGAACGTGTCGGCCACGTCGACCTCCTCCTCACCGAAGCCGATCTGCAGCTTGAGCTTGGAGGCCCGCGCCCGGGCGTCGTAGGAGTCCTGGTCCACCTGGCAGCCGTTCCAGATCTCCATGGCGCTGATGGACTGGTTGCCGTCGAAGCGGATGTCGACGTAGTCCGACAGCCCGCCCCCCGGCCCGCCGGCGACCCAGAAGGTGTACAGCCGGTCGTCGGTCACGCTCTCGGGCTGGAAGGTGTACCCCTCCTGCTCCCAGCTCGCGCTGGCGGTCACGCTCGAGACGGGGACCGGCTTGGCCGCGGCAACCAGAGCCGGGACCAGGGCGATGACGGCGACGGTGCCGAGCAATCCGAAGCGCAGGTGCATCCGCTACTCCCTACTTCCCGCGGAGATCCACGTGGAAACCGCGCGTGCAGTATCGTCCCGAATCCGACGCGGTGCAATCCGGGCCCACAGTCTCACCGACGGGGAGTCCCCGCCTGCCATTCAACGAAGTCGGGACGCCCGCGTCACAGGGACATGGTGAACTCGGCCCGGACGCCGGAGAAGCCCGGCAGCCAGCGGCACACGCCACCGGTGCAGCGCAGCCCCTGTTTCTGGGCGCCGGCGAAGACCTTGACCGAGGTGGCGGGGGTGGGGTGGACCCCCGCCTCGATGCCGCCGAACAGCCCCAGCGGCTTCGCGGGATCGTCGGACATCAGCAGGTTTCCGGGTACCGCGAGGGGACCGGACAGGGAGGAGCCCTCGCTGGTGGCGTCGAACAGCAGCGCCACCGAGAGGAATCCCTTGTAGTGCCAGCTCAGGGAGGACTCGGCGGAGAACCAGTCGTTGCCGTCGTCTCCGGTCTCCTCGAAGATCCGCACGTTGGAGGCCAGCTCCAGGGTCGACGCCTTGATCACCACGGCCCCGTCCACGAACAGGTGCCACATGTGGTCGTCGCCGAACTCGCGGTCCAGGGGGGTGTCGTCCTCGATGTTGAACTCGCCCCGGTACCCGGCGGTGAGGAAGAGATGGTGGCCGGGACCCCAGAAGAACTGGGCACCCATGTGGGGATGGAAGATGACCTCCCGGTCGTGACCCGGGACGTCAGCGTCGTCGACGAAGTTGGCGAAGTTGACGTAGAGGTTGTGGGAGGTCTTGGGCACGTACATGGTCCAGCGCAGCCGGTAGCCGGTCATGGCGTTGGACGTGACCGCGTGCTGGCTGTCCGGCTGGATGACCTCCTCGAGCTCCTGGGTGGGGGGCGTGACCATCGGGTTCTCGGTCCCCCGGGCGACCCGGCTCTGGCGCAGGTGGTCCTTGTAGCGCTTGATCTCGGCCAGGAACGCCACGTTGGTGCCGAAGACCTGGGCCCCCGAGTAGATGGCGTAGCCGGTGTGCAGCTCGTTCTCCTCGCCCTCGAGCTGGTAGACCGGGGTCTCGCCCTCGGGCGTCTTGCCGTAGACGAACACGTCCCCCTCGGTGAACCAGTCCACCGGGCCCAGGCGGGGGAAGCGCAGGGTGCCGCCGAAGGTCCCGAGCTGGACCGGTTGGCGGATCAGGGTCAGCCGATCCACCGCCATCCGCGATCCGTCCTCGTTGGGGCGGTCGAAGGTGACGCCGATCCCGTGCAAGCCGATCTCCAGCGAGGTGCTGGGCCGGATCAGGCCGGCGGTGCCGAACACGAACTCCCCGGCGGGAAGCTGTAGCGCCCGGTTGATGGACACCACCGAGATGTTCTGGGCGTTGATCAGGCCGGCGAACGCGGTCCAGTTCACAGGCGAGGTGGTGAGGCTGAGCTTGACGCCGCGCAGGCTGTTGTCCTGATCGATCTCCGGGCGTCGGGCCAGGGACAGGGCGATGCCCTTGCCGATGCTCAGGTAGCTGTCCCCGATCTCGACCTTGAAGCGCCGGCTGCGGTACTGGAGGAAGACCTTCTCGGGGACCAGGTACGCGTCCTCGACCGCGTGGCGGGGTGCGGGGGTGCCGAACAGGGGATTGACCGGCCCCTCCACGGGGTCCGCCGGCGGCGCGTTGAGTACCGCGTCGACCTGGACTCCCACGTTCCACGGCCCCTTGCGGACCTGGGTGTGGGTGCGGTTGATCAGCTCGAAGAAGTCCTGGAACGTCCCGTCTTCGGGGTAGTTGTAGGCCTTGAGGTAGAGGCCGTTGTCCAGGAGCCAGGCGCCACCTTCCAGCGGGCTGGCAGGGTCGTAGCCCTCCAGGGAGGCCCCGTGGCCGGTGGCGGGGACCGCCAGTAGGACCAGCGCCAGAAACGGCGCCGGGAGCCAGAGTTGCCGCTCCACCGCCGAGCTAGCCTCCGCTGCCCGCCGAGCCGCCCGGAGACGATGGCGGATCGCCGATGCCCAGCAGCGCCTCGACCTCGACCTTGAGCTTGACCTCGTCGCCGGGGGCGTAGCCCTCGTGCTTGCTGTGGATCGCCCCGTCCCTGCCGATCACCACGGTGTACGGCACCGACTGGCGCGGGTTGAACAGGCCGACGACCTCGGTGTTCCTGTCCAGCAGCACGGGGAAGGTGTACTGGCCGGAGCGGATGATCTGCTTCACCAGCGGCTCGTTCTTCGCGTCGTCGAGCGAGATCGACAGGATGACCAACCCCTGGTCCTGGAGCTCCTTGTACATCGCCTCCAGGTAGGGCATCTCCGCCTTGCACGGGCCGCACCATTGGGCCCAGAAGCTCAGCACCACCACCTTCCCCGAGAAGTCGGAGAGGGAGACGTTGCGGCCGTCCAGGTCGGGTAGGGTGAAGTCGGGGGCCTTGCCGCCCGCGAGGGCCGGGGCCGCCGCGGCGAGGGTGATCGCCAGGGCCAGGGCCGACAGGGGTGCGCGGAGCGCAATGCTGGGGCGTCTCATGAAGTCGACTCCTCCGATGGTTCGACGAAGTGTACGTCATCGTCTCTCGCCGTGCAGGTCGAGAAGGGCGCGCCACGCGCGCGGTCCCGGGCCCGCGGTCCTGGAGAGACAGACGGCTTCGTGCTAATTCAATTCATCAACGAAGGCGAACTCCGTGAGCAAGCGCATCCTGGTGGTGGACGACGAGCAGAACATCCGCACCGTGCTGCGCGCCCTGCTCGCGAGCACCGGCGCCGAGGTCGCGACCGCGGCGAGCGGTGAGGAGGCGGTCGATCACCTGCGCGAGGGGGTCTACCACGCGGTGCTCACCGATCTGCGGATGCCCGGCATGGACGGGATGGCCCTCCTGCGGCACGTGAACCGCCACCATCCGGGACTCCCCGTGGTCCTGCTCACCGCCCACGGCACGGTGGATACGGCGGTGGAGGCCCTCAAGCGCGGGGCCTTCGACTACCTGACCAAGCCCTTCGATCACACCGAGATCCGCAACGTGATGCGCAAGGCCCTGCGCACCGAGGCGGCCAAGGAGCGCTCGCTGATCGCCGGGGGCCCCGAACCGGAACCCAGGGGCGACGATCCCTTCGCCGGCATCATCGGCGAGACCCAGGCGATGCGGGACGTCTTCGCCCTGGTCCGCAAGGTCGCGGTCTCACCCACCACGATCCTGATCCGGGGGGAGAGCGGCACGGGCAAGGAGCTCATCGCCACGGCGATCCACCAGCTCAGCGACCGGGCGTCCGGGCCCCTGATCAAGCTCAACTGCACCGCGATCCCCGAGACCCTGTTCGAGAGCGAGCTGTTCGGGCACGAGAAGGGGGCCTTCACCGGCGCCATCGCGTCCAAGCCGGGGCGCTTCGAGCTGGCCGGCGGGGGCACCCTGTTCCTGGACGAGGTGGGCGAGCTGCCCAAGGAGATGCAGGTCAAGCTGCTGCGGGTGCTCCAGGAGCGGACCTTCGAGCGGGTCGGGGGGATCCGCTCGATGAAGACCGACGTGCGGCTCATCGCCGCCACCAACGTGGACCTGGAGCAGCTGGTGGAGGGGGGCGACTTCCGCGACGACCTGTACTACCGCCTCAACGTGGTGCCCATCATGCTGCCGCCGCTGAGGGACCGGGCCGCGGACATCCCGCTGCTGCTGGAGCACTTCGTCGAGAAGTTCAATCGCAAGCTCGGGCGGCGGGTGAGGGCGGTGGCGGTGGACGCGACCGAGCGGCTGACGCGGCACACCTGGCCGGGCAACATCCGCGAGCTCGAGAACCTCATGGAGCGGGTGATCCTGCTGCTGGATTCGGAGGTGGTGCAGCTGGAGGATCTGCCCGCCGAGCTCCGGGGCGAGCCCGCGCCCGGCGACCTGCCGTCCGGGGACATGCCGGCCGCCGGGGAGTCGCTTCGGGACGTGGTCCGCGTACACACCCAGGAGCTGGAGCGGGACCTGATCCGGCGGGCGCTGGAGGCCACGGGATGGAACGTGACCCACGCGGCCCAGCGGCTGGGCCTCAGCCGCAAGGGCCTGCAGCTCAAGCTCAAGGACTACGGATTGCGGCGGCCTACCCGTGACTGACCCCCGCGCCAACGCCCGGTGCCTCCTCCCGTCCGCCGGGATCGTGCTCGCGCTGGTCCTCGGGATCGGCTGCTCCCAGCCCGACACCGCCCGGGATGGGGTGCCGGGGGAGCCCGCGCCGGCGTCGCCCGGCCCGGGGCAGTCTGCGCGTCCGGCGGTCACGGGAGACGACCCGTGGGCCGAGCTGGACTCGATCAACGAGTTGCCCACGGATCTCGAACAGCAGATCGCCGTGGAGCAGTTGTTGGTCCACGCGCCGGGGGCCTACCCGCCCCCCCCCGCGATCTGCGCTCGTCTGAAGCGCGAGCCGGCGAGGGAGCGGTGCTCGACCCTGGCCAAGCGCCCCCACCTGATCGAGAAGTCCGAGTCGTCCCTGAGCGGTGCCCCGGCCCCGGATCCGGAGGCGGCAGCCCTGGAGTTCGCCTGCTTCGAAGCCCCTTGTGAGGATGGACAGACCCCCTTCGAGTGCGCCCGGGAGCTGGCCGAGGCCGCGAGCCGCCACGAGGGTGGGGACGTGGTGGGGATCTGTGGCTGCCTCGACGATCTGGATCTGCGCCGAGAGTGCCAGTTCTTCGCGGCCCAGGAGGCGGTCCGGAGCGGCGGCGCCGCGGCCATGCAGCGGGCCTTCCCGCTGTGCGACTTCGGCGGCCAATTCCAGTCCGACTGCGTATGGCACGTGCTCGAGCCGGTGCTCGGCGATTCGGGAGGCCGCTGCCCGGTGATGCAGGAGCAATGGGCCGAGCTGTTCGAGGTCGGGCTCGGGTTCGGGGGCGGTGGCCGAGAAGCGGACCCCGAGACCGTGCAGGCGCGCTGGTCCAAGGCGGCCACCTCCACCTTCCGGGAGGTGTTCTGTCTGCCGCCGGCCGTGGCCTCAGCGCTCCCGACCGAGGCAATGCCCCACCTGCGCGCGGTCGCCGCCTGGTACGTGATCGCCGGCGCTGCCGAGGGCGGAGACCTGGATCAGCTGCGGCGCAGTGCGGCGGCAGCGCTCGCAGGTGAGTCCGTCCTCGGCCCGGTGCAGGACCGGGAGATCGTCGATTTCCACACCGCCCCACCCCAGAGGAAACTCCCCGGCGACCTGCCCGCCGGCGTGGTGCGACGGGTCCATCTGGTGAACGGAACCCGGGTCACCAGCCCGGATCCGGAGGTGGACCTGACCATCTGCCTGCTGGAGGCGGAGGCGCGGCTGCGACGCGATCCCGGCCCGCTGCTGTCCCAGGTGGGGCCCTCGGACGACCCGGCGCTGGGGATCACGGTCGAGCGGCTCCGTCAGCTCGCGAGGGGCGCGGAGTAGACGGTGCACCCCCTGGACCGATACCCTAGTCGCTCGTGAGGAAAGTACCCATGCGCGCGCTCCTCGCCGTCTTGCTGCTGACCTGTGTGTGCGCCGTGGCGCCCCGCGGACAGGCCGCCGAGCACACCGAGCTGATCCCCTTCCTCCACATGGACGCCGAGGTGGGCTACGGCGGGGAGATCCAGTTCGGCAAGCTCCGGGAGCTGGATGCGGAAGCCAACTTCCGGGACGTGGCGGTCTACAACCACTCGCGGCACGAGATGAACGTGGACATCGAGTTCGGTCTGGCGCCGACGCTGGAGCTCGACATCCGCATGCCGGTGGTGTTCCAGGACCGGTTCCACTACCGCTCGTCCTACGACCTGACCTACGACGTGGGCGACGACCGGGCCACCATGCTTGGCACCGCCCCCCTGCCCGCCGAGGAGCTTCCCGACTTCAAGCGCGGCGGGTTCGGTGACATGTGGTTCGCCCTGCAGTGGGCCCCCTACGACGAGATGCGTGAGGGCTCCAGGGCCAAGGCGACCATGCTGTTCGACGTGGGCATCTCGCCGCCCACGGGGCGCAACCGCTACCAGGTCGATTCCCGGGGCATCGCGGCGCCGGGCAGTGGCGGTACCGATCTGCGGCTGGCCGCGGGATTCTCCAAGCGAGTCCGCGGTGGCGAGCCCTACGTGTACGCCAGCTACCTGGTCACCGGCCGCTACGAGGTCGAGCTCAATGACAGTCAGGGCCGGCCGGTCTATGCCGAGCCCGCCAAGCTCAACCCGGCCAACGAGCTGCAGGTGTTGTTCGGCACCGAGGTCTTCGCGATGGACAACCCGGCGGCCTCGACCGGGCTCGACGTGGACATCTACGGCGGCTTCACCTATCACACCTGGTCCGACGTGGAGACCGGGACGCTGCTGCCGGTGATCCACCCCAACACCGTGGGGCACATCGCCACCACCGCCGAGTTCCTGGAACCCCACTTCGGCCTGGGCCTGTACATCCGCCCCGCCTCGGTGGTCCAGGTCCGACTCAACGTCGGCGTCGACTACGAGACCAGCCACATCCTGGAGCGGATCGACACCCGCAACTACGAGATCACCACCGGCCCGGACACCCTCCGGATCAACTTCGGTCTCACCGTCGGCGGCTCCTTCGCCCCGCCCAAGAAGCCGGCTCAGACCGCGCCCTGACCGAAAAGGGGGCGGAAAAGGGGACGTACGTAACTTGTTAACTAGCTCGCCGAGCTAGTTAACAAGTTACGTACGTCCCCTTTTTCCCAATCCCCGGCGGCCGGCGCTATAGTCCCGGCCATGGACCTGCTTCGCTGCCCGGACTGCCTCGGACCGCTGTCCCGTGACGGGGACGACCTCCACTGCGGGACCTGTCCGCGGATCTACCCGGTGGTGCGGGGCGTGCCGGGGTTGCTCCTGGACGACCAGCTCACGGGCCTGAACCGGCGCTTTCGCCGGATCTACGACGGGATGTCGCCGGTGTACGACCGGATGGAGCCGCTGTTCGCCAGGGCCTTCGGGGGCAAGGACGAGGCGCGGGGGCAGGTCCTGGAGCCGCTGGAGTTCGTCGAGGGGGCCAAGGTCCTGGACGTGGGCTGCGGGACCGCCACCATGTTCGAGCACTGCCCGGTGCCCCTGGACCGGATGCGGGTGCACGGCATCGACCTGTCCTGGGGGCAGGTGGTCCGGGCCCGGCGCAAGGCCGACCGCCGGGGTTGGTCGGTGGTCCTGTCCCAGGCCAGCGCCGAGCAGCTGCCGTTCGCGGACGGGACCTTCGACGTCGTCTACCACATGGGCGGAATCAACTTCTTCTCCAGCCCCTCCCGCGCGGTGGAGGAGATGGTTCGCGTCGCGCGGCCGGGCGCGACCCTGTCCATCGTCGACGAGGCGCCCCGGGTGGTGGGCCCGACCCGGGTCTTCAGCCGCATCGGCATGGAACGTGTCGACCGGGCGGTCCTGCGGATGATGTGGGCTGGCCGGGAGGGGGAGAGGGCATTTCTGGACCGTCACGACCGGGACCCGGCCGGCTGGGCCCCCGAGGGAGTCGTGGACCCGTCCCTGGTCGAGATCTGGAACGGCCTGGGATTCCGGCTGTCCTTCCGCACGGCCGTATCTGGGGCGCGGGGGCCTGGCGCCGGCCAGGCTGGCTGCGAGCAGCGCCGCCAGGACCTGCCCATCGAGCGCCGGCGAACCCGCCGCCACGGAACAACCGCCGGCATCCGGACAACCGCAGGCGTCGTCGTCGGAGGCGGCATCGTCGTCGTCGTCCGACGTGTCGTCGTCGTCGTCCTGACCGCCGCCCTCGCTGTCGTCGTCGTCGTCGTCCGACGTGTCGTCGTCGTCCGACGTGTCGTCGTCGTCGTCCCCGGTGCCCGCCTCGTCGGGGACCGGGATCCCCGGATCGTCGCACTCGTCGCGCAGGCCCTGGTCGCAGGCGTCCCGGAACGCCGCGTCGAGCCAGTCGACGTGGGGATCCACCCGGGTGTCGATCCCGCCCATCCCGCAGTCGACCTGGACGTTGTAGGCCCGGGACGTGACCCCGACGACCCGCTCGCTCTCCACCAGCTGGGTGTCCAGCAGGGCGAAGGTGGGCCCGCCCGAATCACCGTGGCACTTGTGGCCCGAGGCGGCGTTGGATCCCACCTGCATCTCCCAGGCGCCTACCTCGTTGAGGGTGGTTCGAGCCCAGTAGCGCTGGTTGCTGTCGTCGGGATCGGGGTTCCAGGGATCCTGCTCGATGGACCGCTGGCCATAGCCCACGATGTCCACCTCCAGGCCCGCCACCAGCTGGTCGCCCTCCGCGCCCGTGGGCATGTAGGCGAAGGGGCGGTCGTGGATCGGCTGTCCCAGGAACACCAGCGCGATGTCGTTCAGATTGCCCAGCCCGTTGCCCGGGTTCTGCATGGCCATCATCTGGAACTGAGGGTGCTGGACGAAGCCGCTGCTGCACACCGCGTCCGCCGGCAGGGGAGCGTCGTACTGGTACTGGGGATCCATCATCCAGGTCTGGTCCTCCTCGAAGGTGACGCAGTACGACGGGTCCTGGACCCAGCCCTGGCCGCCGGTGATCAGCAGCTCGTCCACGCAGTGCCCGGCGGTCAACACCACGTCCGGCGCGACCAGGGTCGCGCTGCAGATGGGGACCGTCAGCGGCATGCCCTGGGGACCCATGCGATAGGTGCCCTGGAAGATCAGCTGTCCCGCCGCGGGGAACTCGAAGCTGTCGATGGGGTCGCCGTTGATGATGCCTTGCTGGCTCTCGAACACCGGCGCCCCACACCCGGCCGTCGACGCGGAGAGGAAGAGGGCCAGAGGCAGGCAAGCTGAACCGGGACGGATCATGGGTGCTCCTCGAGGTTGCTTCGATGCTAGGAGGGGTCCATCGGACAGCCTACTTACTTGTCCTTACGTATAATGTGAGGTTATGGAGCCCGACGGCGAGCGCGATCGAAACCGCGAGCGGCTGCGGGAGCTCGAGACCCTTCGCCTGCCCTCGGCCGAGGACCTCGATGCCCTCGTCCGCGTCTCCCTCGATCTCGCCCGCTCGGGACGGGGGCGTTCGGGGTCCGGGCTCCACCGGGCACGGGCCCTGCTCCACCGCTGGCGCGAGGACGGGTGCCGGGATCCGGACCTGAACCTGGCCGAGGTGCTCCTCACGGTCTCGGTCCCACCGGCGGCGGCCCTCCACCGTCTCCGCGCCATGACCTCCGTCGATCCCCACACCGCCTCGCTGGAGGTGGTCAACCGGGTGTTCCGTTGCCAGCTGCGGGAGGCCGTCGATCTGGCCGTGGCCCACGGCTGGTTCCTGGACCACGTCCGGGCGACCGAGGGGCTGTGCTACGCCCTGTGGGCGGCCGGATTGCTGGACCGCTTCGAAGAGGCCGAAGCCATCCTGGAGGGCTGGAAGCGGCGCCACGCGGCGGCGGCGCCCGAGACCTACCAGATGGTGCTGCAGCTGGAGTCTCGTCTGGCCCACCTCCAGTGCCAGTACGCCCGCGAACTCGCCGCGCTGCAGGAGGCGGCGGCGCTCTGCGAGGCCTTCGAGCTGCGGGCCGCGCACACCTTCGTGGAGCCCAACCTCGCGGCGGCGTTCATCCGCTGCGGCGAGGTGGAACGGGCGAACGCCATCGCCGCGGGCTGGGGTGACGGGGTCGAGACCCCCGGGAGCCTGCTCGAGGGGTACCGGGACATGGCGCGTCTGGAGATGGCGCTGCTGTCGGGGCGCCAGGGGCGAGCGGAGCGGATCGGGCGTCGCGTGAGGGCCTTCTGTCGGACGATCGACAACACCCCCCTGGCCATGACCGCGGAGTTCCATCTGACCCTGTCGGCGCCCGCCGCCCGATTCCCGGACAGGCTCGCTCGCTACCGGCTGGCAGCCCGGCGACATCAGGTGCCCCACCACCTGAGGCGGGTGGCGGTGCTGGAGCGGATCGCCGAGGCGGGGGCCCGCGCAGCCCGCGACGTGAGGACGGTGATCCGGACGCGAGAGGGTGGCGAGGCCTGTCCCCTGGTTCGGGTCTGGACGCCCCGGATCGACTGGACCGGCGCGGACGTATTCTGGAACGGCGTCCAGGGCAGGATCCACCTGCGGGGGAACGGGCCTGGGTCGCTGACGGGGCACCCGGTGCTGGAGAGGATGCTGACGGTGATCCTCGCCCGCCCCGATTTCCAGGTGGCCCTCCCGGAGCTGTTTCGCGAGGTCTGGGGCGGGGAGTTCGATCCCCTCGTCCACGAGGGCAAGGTCCACGTGACCGTGCACCGGCTGAGGCGATGGATGGATTCGGCCGCTGCCGGGGCCGGAGGTGTGCTGGTGCTGGGCGGCGGGCGACTGGGATTCGGGCAGGGGACCTCGGTGCGTGTGCTGGAACTCGAGTCCGGGGAGGGCGAGGGGCTGCCGGTTCGCCGTCGAGGCCTCCCCCAGCGGGTCGTGGACGTGCTCGGGGGTGGGGAGGACCTCCCGCCGAGGGAGCTGGAGGCCCGCCTCGGGGTCAGCCGCACCGCGTTGCACCATGCCCTGCGGATCCTGCGGACGGAGGGACGCGTCGAGCGTCTGGGGCACGGGCGGGCCATCCGCTACCGGGTCATGTAAGCTGGCGCTCGGAGGTTCGAGGGATGACCCATCGATGGCTGTGCGCGGTGCTCGGTGTCCTGGCTCTGGTCGTGGCGGGCTGCTCCCACGAGGGGGACGAGCCTGGGGAGTGCGGGGACGGGGCGGACAACGACCGGGACGGGCTGTTCGACTGCGAGGATCCGGACTGCGACGGCGCGCCGGACTGCCCGGGCGGTGACGACGACACCGGCGATGACGACGACGATGACGACGACACCGGCGACGACGACACCGGCGACGACGACACCGGCGACGACGACACCGGCGACGACGACGACTCGACCCCGGTGGGCGAATGGCGCCAGGTGGCCGCCGGCCGCTACAACTCCTGCGGCGTCCGCAACGACAAGAGCCTCGAGTGCTGGGGCGCCGACGGCCAGGATCAGTCCTCGCCGCCGTCGGGCGAGCACTATCTGCAGGTGGACGCGGGCAAGTACCACGGCTGCGCAGCCCGGGACGACGGGGACGTGGACTGCTGGGGCTGTGGGGACGATCCCTACGACTACGAGCAGTGCGACGCGCCCGGGTCGGGGTCCTTCGTGGAGGTGACCGCAACCCGCCACCACAGCTGCGGACTGAAGGCCGATGGCTCGGTGGAGTGCTGGGGCTGCGAAGGGGAGCTGGCGGGGTACCCCGGCGTGTACGTGGACGCCGGGCAGTGCGACGCCCCCGCGACAGGGACCTTCGTCCAGATCAGCAGCGGCGACGACCACACCTGCGGGGTCAAGGCCGACAACAGCGTGGAGTGCTGGGGCTGTGGAGACGAGGACGGGGACTACGGCCAGTGCGAGGTGCCCGCCGGAGACTTCCTGTACGTGTCCTGCGACTCCACCCACACCTGCGCCGTCCGCACCGATCTCGAGGTCCAGTGCTGGGGATCCAACGCCAACGGCAAGTCCAACCCCCCCGACGGCACCTTCGACGACGTGGCCACCGGCCGCCACCACTCCTGCGGCGTCAACACCGACGGCGAGCTGGAGTGCTGGGGCTGCTCGGACCTCAACTACGACTACGGCCAGTGTGATCCCCCGGCCGGCACCTACCAGCACGCCTCGGGCGGCCAGGGCCACGTCTGCGCCCTGGACACCGCCGGTGACCTGGCCTGCTGGGGCTGTGCGGGGGACATGGACTACGGGCAGTGTGACGCGCCCTAGGACACATCTGCGCCTCGAATTCGGTGTACATCGCTTGCATCCATGAGGCTGCCGCGATGGCAGCAGGGGGGGATGGACATGCACACGAGCAACTCGAGCACCGGTTTGTTGGTCGCGGTCTTCCTGGTGAGCCTCGGCATTCCGTGCCTCGTTCACACCCGGGAGGGCGGTGGGGATTCGGGGGGTGGGAAGACGGGAACCAGCCCGGTCACAGCGTCTGGCCCCGCGATATGGGTCGGAGACGAGGCACTGTCATTCTCCATGTCCTTTGAGGACGCCAAATCGCACTACGGCCTGGAGTACATGGAGGCGGAGGGCGCCGGATGGTGGCAGGCCCAGGTCATGATCCGCGGCGCGAGCATGATCCTGGTCATCGACCCCGCAGCCGACGGATCGCTGGCGTCGATCGGTCTCGATACCCGGTCGGAGCCCACGGGCAACGACACCGAGCGCGAGGTGTTGCGCTCGCTCCAGGAGAAGACCGAGGACGCCTGGGGACGGCCGATCTCGTCCCCTGCGGATACTCAGGAGGGCGCCTGCCGTTTTTCGAAGAAGACTTTCGAGGCAGCCGGCGCGACCATCGGGATGGCATCTTCGGCCTGCGAATTCGACTTCGCACGCTCACAGCGTGTGACCTACACCCTTACCGACGCACTGACCTTCGACCACGCGTGCGGCCTGGCCCAGGACTACCTGCGTCGCGAATGGAACATGATGCAGGGGAGTGGCGGGCGCAATTCGATCCGTGTCGGATGGTGCCGGGACCTCGTGATGTCCGGTGATGGTGCCAGCGCCACGATCAAGATCGATTGGATCGACGTCGATCCCGAGGGACAGAACGAGAGGTCCAACACGATCACCCTGGAGAAGCAGGGCGGGAAGTGGAAGGAGCGGGAGGGATCGTTGCAGCTGTACTGATCCCGACGCGCCGAACGACCCCTACCGCGCCTCCATCATCAGCTGCAACAGCGCAACCCCTCCGAACAGTACGACCATCGCGGTGATCGCGCCCACGACCAGGAGGATGTGACCGGCTCCGATGGCGATGCCGGTGAGGGAAGCTCCTTTGCCGATCCCGTCGACCTCGCGGGCGCGGCGAACGCCCAGGATCCCCGTGACGATCGCGATCCCGTCCAGAACGAACAGGGAGGGAATCACGACGAGGTTCAAGAGGTTGACGAGGGGCACGAAGCCGATGCACAGACTCACCGCCTGGGTGATCAGCAGCGCGAAGCCGATTCGCCTCGAGGTCCTCGCGATGGGATTCGCCGCGAGAGGGTCGTCTTGTGGAGCCGGAACCCCGGGAGTGAGGGGGTCGGGCGACGGGGTGCCAGGACCCTGGTCCGCCGGAAGGCCGGTGCCATCCACGGAGGGATGAACGGGTACCGCGATGAGGGTGGCCTCGCCCTGGAAGCCGCGGATCGCCTTGACGAATCCCCAGCCACACGCAACTCCACCCACGAGCGCGAGGGGGATGCCGAGGATCATGCCGATGACCGTGAAGCTGAGGATGATTCCGATCATCACGGCGACGGCACCCGCCGCGGCGATCGCGATCGCGATCCACGGATTCATCGGTGGGCGCACCACAGCTTGGTGTGGGTTCATTGCCAAACTCCTTTGTCTTTCGGAGAGTCTCCGGAACGGAGCTGCCGACCCCGCCCCTGGTCCCCCCGCCCGAGGTCTCGAGCGCGCAGCCGGCTCGGTTTCGACGCCACCGTGCCGCCGCGCGCGTTGACAATCTAGCGCGTGCCGTCCGACGGGTCACGTGCGCGGGAGGACGCCGCCCGCAGCGCCGGGAGCGATCGGACTCCTCGGCTACGGGATCACAGCCGCCACTCGTCCATCTGCGCGCGGATCTCCCCCCGCGTCCCGCTGGGGGTCTGGACCGCGTCCCGTTCTGCGCCGTCCGCGGCTCGGACAGCCAGGCGGAGCGACTCGCCGTCCGGAAGGTTGGCGTGGGCGAAGGCGGCGTCTGCGGCGAGCTGGAGGGCCTCGTCTTCGGGGGCGTCCTGGACGATGACCACCGGCGCGGGGCCGTCGACGATGATCCGCAGGCCCGGGGGATCGAGGGCCAGCAGGCGGCGGTTCTCGCCGTGGTTGCGGCCGACGATGATCTTGGCCCCGGTCTCGGTGCGGAAGTGACGACCGACCTTCAGCGGGTGCATGTCGGCGGCGACGCAGTCGGGGTGGCGATCGATGTGATCCCGCAGGCGCGCGGCGAAGCCCTTGTCGGTCAGCAGGCAGCCGCCCGCCGGGCAGGGGTACTCGTCGATGCCGAACTCCTCGGCCAGGGCGATCTGGGGCTTGCGGGTCCGCCCGGAGAAGTCCAGGAGCTTCTCGCGGTCGACCCAGCCCTCCTGCTCGGGGACCGTCTCGGGCAGCAGCTGGGCCGACAGGGGGCGCAGGACCAGGCCCCGCAGCCCGCTGTCCTTGTCGATCATGTCCATGGCGCGGCGGTGCTGGGACATGGGGCGCTGGCCGAGGACCTCGCCGGTGAACAGGAAGCGGGCGCCGATGGACTGGGCGTAGGTCCAGGCCTCGCGGAACTTGAAGGCCCGGCAGTCGAGGCAGGGGTTCATGCCGCGGCCCCGGCCGCGCTTCGGGTGCTTGATCACCTCCAGGTAGTCCTCGCCCACCACCTGCACGTGGAGCGGGACGTCCCCGATCTGGCGCACCGCCGACTCGGCGGCGGAGCAACTGGCGCCCTTGGAGGTGCAGGTGCAGAACGGCGAGCGGAAGTTGATGCAGTGCACGTCGAGGCCCAGCTCGACCATGCAGCGGGTGGCCAGGATGCTGTCCAGCCCCCCCGACATGAGCCCCACGCAGCGGATTCGCTCGCCCATCGCTCCTCGCTCCTTCGTCCCGGGGTCGGGAAGGTAGCCATCCGGGCGCCGGGAAGCAAGACATCAACCGCGACTGCTGGGGTGGCGCAGCGAGCTCGCTCGCCGTGGACACGGCCAGACACAGCGAGCGAGCTCGCTGTGCCACCCCTGAATCACGCTGCTTCGAACTACCCGGATCTCATGCGAGCCCAGCCGAACAGGGCGATGCCCGCCGCCAGGTAGACCAGGGACAGCACCAGCGTCGCGGTCACGCGGAAGGCCACCTGCTGCAGGCCGTCGCCGTAGCTCAGCACCTGCTGCAGGGCCAGCATGCCGTGGGTGGCGGGGAACAGATCGAAGGGGCCGATGGGGTGGCTGCCCAGGTGGAACATCGTCATGGGCGGCAGGGGGAAGAAGGCGCCGCAGACGATGACCTGCACGATCATCACCGCCGCCCCGAGGCTGGCCGCCTGGCCGTCGTTCTGGGCCAGTCCGCTCACACAGAGGCCGAGTCCGATGGAGCCGACGCAGAGCACCAGCCCCACGGCCATGCCCAGGGGGAGGGAGCCCAGCGCCTGGAATCCCAGCAGCCTGGCGATCCCGAACACCACCGGCACTTGGATCGCCGCGACCGCGAGCTGGGCCAACGAGACCCCGCCGAGCAGGTGGTACGCGCGCATCTGGCTCAACCGCAGCCGTCTCAAGGTCCGCCGCCGGAGCTCCCGGGACACGTGGTAGGCGGTCTGGGGGATGATCAACAGGATCGCGAAGACCAGCATGCCCGGGGCGTAGACGTCGAACAGGGTCAGCGGTCCGCGGGACACCAGCGGCCGGAAGCTGGACCGGGTCACGCGGGGGCGCCGGGCCTCCTGGTCGTCGTGCGCGAGGATCGCACGCTTGAGCTGCTTGGTGGCGGCCACGTAGCGCAGGTTGCGGGCGTCGCCGCGCAGGGCGAATCGGGGTCCGTCGTCGCCGCCCATCACGCGGATCAACGCGTCCGCCTCCCGACTGGCGAGGATGTCGTCGGCACGCTCCGGATCGTCGACGGGCACCAGATCGAAGACGGGTCGTTCGTCCGGGTGGGAGAGCTCGGCAAGGGCCGCGAGCAGGGACCCCGCCGCCCCGTCCGGGTCGTGGACCAGGACCGGGTGAGTGGCCAGACGGGGGGATCCGTACCCCACCGCCAGGACCACCAGGAAGATGGTCGGCGCCGCCACCAGCATCACCGCCAGGGGGGGCTCCCGGAGGATCTCCCTGAGGGTCTTGCGCGCGACGAGCAGGACCTTCATTCCCGGAGTCGCCTCCCGGTCAGCTCGAGGAACACGTCCTCCAGGGTGGCGCCCCGGACGCGCAGGTCGTCGGGGACCACGCCGGCCGCTTCCAGGTCCGCGAGGATCGACGGCAGGGTCGCCACGGCACCCCGGGCGCGCAGGGTGATCGACCGGCCGTCGTCGGCCACGTCCACCTCGCCCCGCTGGGCGAGGGCAGCGCGCACGCCGTCGGGATCGTCGGGCGGCACGGACAGGCCGATCTCGACGACCTCCCCGTCTCCCACCGCCCCCCGGAGCTGCTCGGGGGTGTCCAGGACCAGGAGCTGGCCCCGGTCGACGATGGCCACCCGGTCCGCCACTCTCTCGGCCTCGTCCATGTTGTGGGTGGTGACGATGACGGTCTTTCGACGGGCCAGGGAGCGCACGAACTCACGGACCCGCACCCGGCTCTGGGGATCCAGGCCTGCCTCGGGCTCGTCCAGCACCACGATCTCGGGGTCGTGGACCAGGGCCAGGGCCAGGTTGAGCCGCCGCTGCATGCCCCCCGACAGGGTGCGGGCCTGACGGTCCCGGCGGTCCGCCAGCCCCAGCTCGTCGAGCAGCCCCTCGCCACGGCGCCGGGCGGCCGCCCCGGTCAGCCCGTACATCTGCCCCATGAACTGCAGCTGTTCACCGCAGGTCAGCCGCGGCCACAGCACGATCTCCTGGGGGCACAGCCCCACCCGGGTCCGGTAGGCCTCGTCCGTCGCCACCACCTCCCGGCCCCGGTAGAACAGCCTCCCCGAGTCCGGGGTCAGCAGCCCGCAGAGCATCCGGATCGTGGTGGTCTTGCCGGCGCCGTTGGGTCCCAGCAGGCCGAAGACCTCTCCCTCCCGCACCGGGAACGACAGGCCGTCCACCGCGGTCACGTCGCCGAAGCGCTTGACCAGACCCTCGGCCCTGAGCACCGCCTCGCCCATGGTCTCCCTCACGCTCCCCTCATCCGCAGGCGCTGGTACAGGCCGATCCCCGCCGCGAGGACCGCGGTGGAGAGCAGGACCATGCCCACGAGCTCGTAGCCGATCGCCCCCACCCCTTCGCCGTAGAGCAGGACGTGCCGCAGGGCCTCGACGCCGTGGGTGGCGTGGAGGAAATCGAAGGCCTCCAGGGTCTGACCTGCCACCTGGGCCACGGGTATCGAGGGCATGGGGATCAGCGAGCCCGAGAGGAAGGCCACCGGCACCGCCACGGCGGCCCCCACGTTGACCGCGTCCACGTCGTTGCGTGCGACCGCCGCCACCGCGAGCCCGAGGCCGACGGCACCCAGGCAGATCAGTCCCGTGATGGCCGCGGCCAGGACGATCGAGCCGGCCGGTCGGAAGCCGCACGCCGTGGCCGCCGCGAACACCAGCGCCACCTGCACGGCCGCCACCGCCATCTGGCCCAGGGTGATCCCCAGCAGCAGGTGCCGGGCTCGGACGGGGCTGAGCTGCAGCCGCCCCAGGGTCCCCCCGGTGCGCTCCCGTACCACCGCGGTGGCGGTGGTGATCACCAGAAACAACGTGCCGAACACGATCACCCCCGACACGCCGATCTCGAAGTCGGACACCGCGTCACTGCCGGCCAGGAACTCGGTCTGGATCTCCGGTTCGGGCGCCCAGCCGGGGCGGCTCCCCCCGTAGGCTCGCACCAGGTCCTCGAGGATCGCCGTGGCCAGCACCGTGGTGGCGGCCGCCGGATCCCCGGTCAGGGTCACCGCGGCGGGCAGGGCGAACATCTTGCCGGTGCGGGCGTCCAGCACCGCGCGGGAGAAGCCGGTGGGGATCGTCAGCAGCAGGGTCGCCTTGCGCTCCCTGAGCAGGGCATCCGCCCGCTCCACGTCCTCGACGGCCTGGACGGTGAACGCCGGCTGGCCATCGATCCGCAGGGTCCGGATGGCCTCCACCAGCTCTTCGCCGGCGTTCCAGCGGCCGCCGTCGGGCAGGGCGACCCCCTCGTCGCGGTCCAGCACCAGCACGTGGAGGAACCGGGAGAGACCGTCGTCGGTCTGTCCGAACGCCGCGAAGTAGACCAGCACCAGGACCACCGGACAGGCCAGCGCCACGGCCAGCAGTTGCGGCTCCCGCAGGGCCTCACGGAGGGACTTCATGGCGACGGCGAGGGTGGTCACGGAGCGTCAGCCCTTGAGGACAGCTGCCAGAACCCGCCCCAGCTCCGCCGCCTTGTAGGGCTTGAGGATCATGGCGGAGAAGCCATGGTCCCGGTAATGGGCCATGACCGGGTCGTCCGAGTACCCGCTGGAGACGATGGCCCGCACGTCGGGATCGATGCGGCGGAGGAGCTCGATGGTCTCGGCGCCGCCCATGCCTCCGGGGATGGTCAGATCGACGATCACCGCGTCGAAGGGGTCGCCGTCGGCCAGCGCCCGGTCGTAGCGGCGGACCGCCTCCTCGCCGTCCTCGGCAAAGTCCACCTGGTAGCCCAGCCGGGGCAGCAGCTGGGCCAGGGTGTCGCGGATCATCGCGTCGTCGTCCATCACCAGCACGTGCCCCCCACCCAGTGAGGGGAGGTCCAGGGAGCCTGCCGGCGCCCCCGGGGTCTCCTCGGACACGGGCAGGTACACGTCGAATCGGGTGCCCACATCGACCTCGGATCGCACGGCGATGTGCCCGCCGTGGCTCTTGACGATCGAATACGAGGTGGCCAGGCCCAGGCCGCTGCCCGCCTCCTTGGTGGAGTAGAAGGGATCGAACACCCGCTGGATCACGTCCGGCGGGATCCCCTGGCCGTGGTCCTCCACCAGCAGGCGGACGTAGCTGCCCTCGGTCACCGGGATGCCCTCGGCGAACGAGAGGTTCACGTTGTCGCCACGCAGGGTGATGGTCCCACCATCGGGCATGGCCTGGTCGGCGTTGATCACCAGGTTGCTGATCACCCGGCCGATCTGGCCCGGATCCACATGCACGGGCCACAGCTCGTCGGGCAGCAGGTAGTCGCAGCGGACGTTGGAGCCCCGCAGGGCGAACTCGGCGGCGTCCTGGACGATGTCGATCAGCGCACTGGTGGTCCGCACCGGCGCGCCACCCTTGGAGAAGGTCAGCAGCTGCTGGGTCAGGTCCCGGGCCCGGGCGACCGCCTTCTCCGCCGTGGCCAACCGTCGGGACGCCGGGGTCTCCTTGTCCATCGTGAGCCGGACCAGGTTGATGTTGCCCAGCAGCGACGTGAGGATGTTGTTGAAGTCGTGGGCGATCCCGCCGGCGAGGATCCCGATGGACTCCAGCTTCTCCATCTTGGCCAGCTCCAGCTCGAAGCGGCGCCGCTCGGTGATGTCGCGCAGGACCA
Source organism: uncultured Rickettsiales bacterium (assembly GCA_964542165.1). Taxonomy (GTDB): domain Bacteria; phylum Myxococcota_A; class UBA796; order UBA9615; family CAYRNR01; genus CAYTBN01. The sequence continues at coordinate 37,681 of CAZITQ010000011.1, read as the reverse complement.
GCACCACCCCGATGATCCGGACCTCGCCGTCCAGGATCGGCGCGCCGCTGTAGGCCACGATCCGCTCGGCTCCGGAGCGGGACCGGAGCACGGATGCGTCCACCATCTCCAGGCTCTCACCGGTATGGAGGACCACGTCGGCCGGATCCTGTCGGATCTCCGGATCCCGCTCTCGGGTCAGGTGCAAGACCTCGGCCAGGGGTCGGCCCAGGGCGTCCTGCTGGGGACAGCCGAGCAGGGACTCGGCCACCTGGTTCATCAGGGTCACGCGGGCGTCGGTGTCGGTGGTGATCACCGCGTCGCCGATGCTGCGCAGGGTGACGTCCAGGCGCTCCTTCTCGGCGAACAGGGCGTCCTCGGCCTGCTTCCGCTGGGTGATGTCGATGGAGATGCTGGCCGCGAGCGCCGGGCGCCCCCCCTGGTAGATCGGGAACTTGACCGACAGCCAGGTGTGTGGGCCGTCGTCCAGCGGCATGGTCTCGATGCGCTGGATGTCCCGTCCTTCGCTGATCACCAGTTCGTCGTCGGCCCGCAGGCGGGCGGCGACGTCCGCTGGCCAGATCTGCTCGTCCACCGACCCGGGGGCCCCGCCCCGGGGGTTGACCAGCTCCGCCATGGCCTCGTTCATGAACAGGATGTGGCCGTCCGCGTCCTTCATGGTCGCGTACCCGGGCAGGTGGACCATGAACATGGCGAAGCGCCGCTCGCTCTCGCGCAGCGCCCGCTCCGCCCGCTTCTGCTCGGTCACGTCCTCGATGGTCCCCTCGTAGTAGAGGGGATCTCCGTCGTCGTCCAGCACCAGCCAGGCGTTCTCGCGCACGTGGATCGTCGCGCCGAAGCGGGTGGTCCAGGCCGCCTCCAGTGCCCGCACGCTCCCGTCCCGCTCCAGCCGTCGCTTGAACTCGTCGCGCGCGTACTCCGGCCCAAATCCCTCTTTCTCCAGGTCCCGCTTCATCAGCGCCTCGACGCTGGGGTACTTGAGGATGTCGGCCAGGGTCTGGTTGGCCACCACGATCCGGCCTTCGGGGGTGGAGCGGTAGATGCCGATCTGGGAGTTGTGGAAGAGCTTGCGGTACCAGGCCTCCTTCTCCCGGGCGGCCAGGGCCATGTCGGTGCGCTCGGCGTGGGCCTGCTCGAGCATCGCCACCCGCTGGCGCAGGAGGGACATCTCGCGCAACAGCGCGTCCCGACTGGGTTTTTCGTCCCGACTCATGGGGCGATCCTCGGAGATCCCGGCCTGCGTCCTGCGGGCAGACACCCCCTCTCCACCATTCTACTACCGCGCGCGCTTGGGAGCCCGCTCGGGACGACCGATCACCAGGGTGATCTCGCCCTTGACCTTTCCTTCGCTGTAGTGCTCGGCCAGGGCCGACAGGGGGCGGCGGTCGAAGGTCTCGTGGATCTTGGTCAGCTCCCGGCAGAGGCAGGCGGGGCGGTCGCCGAGGACGTCGACCAGCAGGGGGAGGGTGCTCCCGAGCTTGTAGGGCGACACGTAGAGCACCAGGGTCGCCTTGAGCTCGGCCACCGACTCCAGCAGGCGGGTCGCCTTGCCCTTCTTGACCGGCAGGAAGCCCAGGAAGTGGAAACGATCCGTGGGAAGGCCCGCCCCGCACAGCGCGGTCAACACGGCGCTGGCCCCGGGGATCGGCACCACCGCGATCCCATCCGCGGCCGCCGCGCGGACCAGCTTGAACCCCGGGTCGGAGATGGTCGGTGTGCCCGCGTCGCTCACCAGCGCCACGTCCTTGCCCTCGGCCAGCAGTCCCAGCAGCTCGGGGATCCGCCGCTCGGCGTTGTGGTCGTGGTAGCTGGTCTGGCGAGCGGTGGCGCCGATGTGCTGCAGCAGCCTGCCCGTGTGCCGCGTGTCCTCGGCCGCGATCCGGTCCACCGAACACAGCACGTCCGCCGCCCGGACCGTCAGGTCACCCAGGTTCCCGATGGGGGTCGCCACGATGTAGAGCGTGCCGGGCATCGGGGCATTGGTATCAGATATCGGGGGGGAAGGTGAGCTCGAGCACGTATCGCTCCCAGGTCCGGCGGAACTCGTCGGTGTCGTCGATCCCCAGGGTCTGCTGAAGGGTGGCGTACCCGGTGGGGTCCGACTCGCGGCCTCGCAGGAAGCGGCGGAAGAAGTCGCGGAGCAGACCGCGTTCCTGGAGGTGGTGGCACAGGTATCGCGCCTGGGCGTAGTTCAGGCCCACCTCCTCGCCGTAGAACTCGTCCGTGTCCATGGACGTCAGGTAGGAGAAGCTCGGGACGGTCCCCGCCCGGAGCGCCGCCTGGAGTTCGGGAAGCCGCCAGTTGGTGTGGCCGTAGATGTGGCCGGCACGCTCGTCGGGGTACTCGTACAGCGACGCGAGGCCCTCCTCGAACCAGGGGGGACAGCCCGGGAAGTTGGCGGCCATGAAGGCGTGGACCAGCTCGTGGGCCAGGGTGCCGCCGCCGGTGCGATCGCTGACCACGACCGCCCGGTTCGGTTCGTCGTAGTAGCCCCAGTAGGACGAGGGCTGTCTTCCGAAGATCAGCGGCACGTTGTGGTCCAGGCTGTCCCCGTCGCGGAAGAGCCAGAGGGTGTGGATCGGCTCCGGATCGCTTTCGAAGTAGTCCTGGCGCAGCAGGCGCACGTAGCGCCGGATCGTGCCCTCGGCCCGGTGGCGAACCGCCTCCTCACCGCCGTCCCCGATCACCACGAAGGGGCGCTCGATCACCGTGGAGAAGTTCCCGTGTGGGAGCTTCGCGTGCTGCTTCATCACGTGCTGGACCAGGTCAGCTCGCGGGACGCCCTCCTCGGGGGCGGGCGCTTTGAGCGAAGCGGGCTCGAGCCGCAGCCGGATGATCGTCGAGCGCCCCTCGGCGTGGGCCAGCGGCCAGATCCGGTACAGCTCCGTTCGGCTCCAGCGCAGGTAGGCACCTTCGTCGACCGCCGGATCGTGCATGAGCACTTGATCGGCCCCGGCGTCGTAGCCCACGACCAGCCGGAAGTGCTCCAGAGCCAGGGGGGAGTCGTCGACACGGGCGCACACGATGGTCGGCCAGCCTGCCTGGAGGTCGGCGTGGATCGCCCCCCACTGCTCTTCCAGTGCCTGGTCCAGTCGCCGATCCGACGTCCGGTACCACACGTCGCCGACGGCGAACCCCACCGCCTCCAGCGCCCGCTTCAGCTCGGCGGCGTACGCCCCCCGCCCCAGGGCCGGGTCCACACCGGACAGCCCGAAGAGGGCGTCCTGGTCCCCGGCTGCGCCGAACCACCGCAGCGCCATCTCGCCGCAGGCCTCGCCGCAGAAGTCGGGTTTCTGACCTACGTGGGGGAGGTCCTCGAGGAGCACGTCGGAGTAGGTCGTCGCCACCTCCCCCCGGGAGCAGCCCGGCGTGGACAGGGCGAGGGTGAACCAGATCGCGGCGATCACCGCCGGTCGGAGCGGGGAGGGGACGCGCGTCACATCAAGGTAACGGATGGGCCGGAGAACCGGCTCTAGCGGGGACTGTCGAACGCGTCCTCGAGGATCTCCACCACCAGCTCGTCGTCCACCGCGTGGACCAGGGCCACGGTGAACACGCATCCGTCGTGGGGCGGTGGGTCCGAGATGAGGTAGGCCTCGGCGGTGCGGGCGAGCTTGGAGCGCTTGCTCGCGGAGATGGTGTCCCAGACGCCGCCCACGGTCTGGCTGCCGGTGCGGGTCTTGACTTCGACGAAGTGGAGGGTGCCGTCGCAGAGGGTGATCAGGTCGATCTCACCGCCGCGGCCCCGCCAGCGGCGTTCGAGGATCCGGTGCCCCCGGGCGGCCAGCCGTTCGGCCGCCACGCGCTCGCCGACCTCGCCCAGGCGGAGGTGGGGCGCCGTCATCCGGGGACGTCCGCCTGCAGGTTCAGCCGGACTTCGGGGCGCGGGAGGCCGGGATGTCGCGGATCTCGGGGATGCGCGCGGCCTTGCCCGAGAGCTTGCGCAGGTAGTACAGCTTGTTGCGCCGGACCTTGCCCCGACGGACGAAGTCGATGCGGTCGATCACCGGGCCGTAGACCGGGAACACGCGCTCGACGCCCACGCCGTAGCTGACCTTGCGGACGGTGACCGTGCTGCGGATGCCGTTTCGCTTGTGGGCGATGACCACGCCCTCGAAGACCTGGATCCGCTCTTTTTCGCCCTCGATGATCCGCACGTGCACGCGGACCGTGTCGCCGACGCGGAAGCGTCGCTCGGGCGCCTTCGCCAGCTGCTCGTTCTCGATGGTCTGGATGATGTCCATCTTCCCGGCTCCAGGGCGGCCCCGCAGGACTCGCCTTCTCAGTCGTTCGTCTCGCCGCCCTCCTCTAGCAGGTCCGGGCGGCGTTGTCTCGTACGTTCCACCGACTGTTCCGCACGCCAGCGCGCGATGCGGGCGTGATCCCCGCTCAGCAGCACCTCGGGGACCGACCGTCCCCGGAACTCCCGGGGGCGGGTGTATTGCGGGTACTCCAGGAGCCCCGCCTCGAAGCTCTCGTCCGCGTGGCTGGCCTCGTTGCCCAGCACACCCGGCAGCAATCTCGCCACCGCATCCACGACCACCAGGGCAGGCAGCTCGCCGCCGGTGAGGACGAAGTCGCCGATGGACAGCTCCTCGTCGACCCAGCCCTCGCGGACCCGCTCGTCCACCCCCTCGTACCGGCCGCAGACCAGCACCAGGTGGGGCAGGGTCGCGAGCCGTCGCGCGTGCTCCTGCCGGAACGGCGCGCCCTGGGGGGTCATCAGCGCCACGTGCCCGCGGCCCATGGCCTCCCGATCCCTCACGGCCTCGATGGCGCCCACCAGCGGTTCCGGCTTGAGCACCATGCCCTGCCCACCCCCGAAGGGGTAGTCGTCCGCCTGCCGATGCCGCCCCTCCGCCCAGTCGCGGATGTCGTGGACGGCCATCTCCAGGTGGCCTGCCTCACGCGCCCGGCCCAGGATGCTCGCGCCCAGGTACGGCTCGAACATCCCCGGAAACAGCGTGAGGACGTCGATGCGAATGTCAAAGCTCCTTGCCGGCGCCGGTCACGGGGAGGTCCACCAGGGCATCCTCCGCGAGCCGGATCCGGCCTTCGTCCAGGTCCACCGACTCCACGAACGAGCTGACCGCCGGGATCAGCCGCTCGCCGTCGGGGCCTCGGACCACGTAGACGTCGTTGCCCCCCGTGGGGATGACGTCCTCCAGGGTCCCGACCGTCTCGCCCTCGCCGTCGATCACGGCCAGACCGATGAGGTCCCGGACGTAGAATTCGTCCTCTTCGTCCAGGGGAGGCAGCTCGTCCTCCGCCACGCTCAGCTCGAGTCCCCGCAGGTGCTCGGCATCTTCGGGGGCCCCGATGCCCTCCAGATGGACGACGTACCGTCGGCCGATCCGGCGGGCTCCCCGGAGCGCCACCCGCCGCACGGGGAAGCCCTCCCCCTCGACGAAGACGGCGTCCACCTGCTCCAGCAGGTCGGACGCCGGGTTGTGCAACATCACCGTCTGTTCACCGCGCACGCCCCAGGGCTTGACCAGCTCGCCCAGGGTGACGCGGTCGCGGGGGGGAGCGGCGGCCTCGCGGGGAAGCGGGATCAGACGATCCGCCAGGTCACGCGTCCTGCGTGTCCTCGGTGTCTTCCTCTTCCCTGGCGTCGCCTTGCTCATCTTCGCCCGCCTCGATGATCTCCAGGACCACCCGCTTGCGTTCCCGCGAGGCGTGGGCCTTGAGCAGGGTGCGCAGCGCGTTGGCCGTCTTCCCCTGCCGCCCGATCACCTTGCCCAGGTCGTCCGGGTGGACCTTCAGCTCCAGGATCGTCGTTCTGCCGCCCTCGACCTCGTACAGCTCGATGTCCTCGGGGTGATCCACCAGCGCTGCGACGAGGAAGCGGACCAGCTCTTTCACGACGCTTGACCTTCCGCCGCCTCGGGCTGTGCCTCGAGGGAGCCGAACTTCTTGATCAGCTCGGCCACCGTCTTGGTCGGGGTCGCGCCGTGGTCCAGCCAGTGCTGGACGCGGTCGCCCTTGAGCACGATCGCCGACGGCTTCTGGTTGGGATCGTAGGTCCCCAGGATCTCCAGGAAGCGGCCATCGCGGGGGCTGTTGATGTCGGCTGCCACCACCCGATAGAACGGCCGCTTCTTGGCGCCGTGCCGGGCCAGCCGAAGTTTGACGGACATCGTATCCTCCGAAATCTCAACGATTCCAGGTTGTTACCTCTTTGACGGGAGGCACCGCGCACCGGGGCCTGCCGAAAAAGCAACGCATGATAGTGGCGCGTCTCCGCCGCTGTCAAGAAATTCGGAGGCTCTGATCGGGACGCCGGGCTCCTGGGCAGCATGACTCAACCCGTAGAAATCATGGAGCTTTTTCTCTTCTGTGGGATCGGTGTGACGCACGTCCAGGCCGTCCGCATCGTCGTTGCTCGTGGACCCCGTTCGCCGTAAGCTCGCCCTTTCCCGCCGATCCGCAGGGAGGCCACGGATGCACAGCTCACCCCCACACCGACGAACCCACGGCGCCCTGATCGCGCTGCTGTCCCTCGCGCTGGTCGCGATCGTGGGGGCGCCGCGCCCTGCGGAAGCCCAGGGGCGAATCACCCTCAAGCGGCCCATCACCGTCACGCTGGTGCCCCCGGGTCCGATCCAGGCGGATGGGTCCGCACAGGTGCTGGCGCTGCTGGTCACCGACGAGCACGGGCAGCTGGCGGGGGACGGGAACTTCCGTGGCAGCCGGGTGGACATGGGGCGGCTGGGAGAGTTCGTACCCATCGGGCCCGGGGTCTGGACCGCCGAGTACTCCATCGGCGCGCTCGCCCAGCCCCACACCGCCCAGCTGACCGTGCGGGTGAAGGTGGGCAAGCAGACCGCCGAGGTCGCCTTCCCGCTGGAGATCGTCCCCCCCGACACCCTGCGCTTCACCTTGCAGTCCACCCCCGAGGCGATCCTGCTGGGCACGCATCAGGCGGCGACGCTGGTGATCAATGCCATCGACGGCCAGGGGCAACCGGTGGATGGCCGGGAGCTGGGCGTGCGCGCCTCGCTGGGCACGGTGGGGGAGGTGCAGGTGCTGGGCAACGGAGCGTACGTCGTCCAGTACACCCCCCCGCCCGAGCAGAAGACTCCAGCGATGGTGATCCTGGCGGTGGTCGATCTGGCCCGTCCGGAGATTTCCTACGCGTTCTTCTCTCTACCCCTGGTCGGCGCCGTGGACTGGCCCGTGGACACCGGCGCGCCCATGACGGCCGTGGGCATGACCGTCGGCGACCGGCAGTTCGGCCCGGTGGTCGCCGACGCGAACGGGCTGGCCACGGTGCCCATCGAGGTGCCGCCGGGGGTTGCGAGCGCCACGGCCTTCGCCATCGACGCCGAGGGCAACCCGACCAACCCCGTGGAGGTGGACCTGCGCGTCCGGCCGTACAAGCGGCTGCTGATCGCCCAGCCGGCCCGGGAGTACCCGGGCAACGGCGCGCTCGGGATGCCGATCTACCTGCACGTGATCGACGAGCTCGGCCGGCCGTTGTCCAGCGATCCACCCCTTCAGATCGACGCGACCGGCGGTGAATTCACCGCGCTGAATCGTGTGGCGCCCGGGGTGTTTCAGGCGATCTTCGTGCCCCCCGCCGTGACCTCGACCACACCGCTGACCATGACCGCGTCGCTGCTGGGCAGCGAACAGCTGGACCGGGAGAGCGTGGCCTTCACCGTGATCCCGGCGCTGCCCGCCGGGCTCTCCTTCTCCACGAATCCGCCCATGGTGGAGGGCGGCGAGCGAGCAGTGACCCTGCGCGGTCAGGTGCTGGGGCACGATGGGGGACTCCCGGCGGGAGTCGGCGTGGCCTTCGCCAGCCAGGCGGGGGTGATCCCCATGGAGGCGTCCCCGGCCGGGGGGGCGTTCGACGCCAGCGTCACGACGAACTTCGACGTCCCGGTGGCCCTGTCCGCCGAAGTGATGATGCCCGCCAGCCAGCGCCCGGTGGACGCCCTGGTGGCGTGGCCGGTAATGGACCAGGTGCCCGTCAACGGCACGACCACGATCGTCGCCATGGCCCTCGATCGGTTCGCGCTGCCCGTGTCCGGCGTCGAGCTGAGCGCCACGGCGGCCAACGGCGTGGGCACCGTGACCGGGGGCGGCGCCACCGACCACCACGGCCGGACGGCCTTCCAGTTCACCGCGACCCCGCTGACCGGGCCGGCCCTGGTCACGGTGACGGATGGGACGCGCGAGTTCACCGTGCCCTTGTGGCAAGCCGATCCCCTCCTGATCGGGCTGCAGCTCCCCCTGCAGGGGGGCGCAAAGCAGCTGGGGATGATGGGATCCTGGGGTGCCTTGCGCGGGCGGTTGCTGCTGGGCCGGGGAGCGCCGCCGCCCCCCGAGATCGCGGCCGCCGGTGGTGCCCCGGCAGCGGCACCGGGCCCGGCCCCTTCCGCGGGGGGAGCGCCCCCGGTCACGGATTCGTCCCCCTGGAGCGGCGCGGCCAACAGCCCCGGCGCCGGGCCCACGGCCGCCTGGGCGGAGCAGGTCCGCGGCCTGCTGGCCACCGGAGAGACCGAGACCCGGGCCCTACGCGGGATCCAGATCACCCCGGTCGCGGGAGACGTGCACGACGTGGTGGTGCACTACAGTCACGCCGCCACCGTGGTCGTGGTCGCGGGACAGCAGATCAAGCTCTCGAAGGAGGAGTGGTTCGCCGGCTGGGCTGCCCTGGTTGGCGAGTACACCAAGAGCAGTAGCTTCTCGTCTCGGGACTTCGTATTGATCGACGATGACAGCGGAAAGGCGCTGGTCCTGAGCACCGCCGACTGCCGCGCCCTGGCCGCCCTGTCCCAGGCCAAGCGCGTCGAGTACGTGAACGCCCGCGCCCAGAGCCGCTAGATCCCATGCAGGCGGGCCAGCCTGCATGGGATCTGGACACCGCTTCGACGGTAGCGTCTCGTCGGGGGCCGGCCCGCCGTGGCCCCCGATCTCACGTTCCACTGGAGGAACCGATGCGTCTGGCTTCTCTCACGATTCTCGGAGCCGTCTCCCTCGTCCTCGCCGGTCCGGTCGCGGCGGACGAGGAGCCAAGCGGGCTCACCATCCCGGCGTTCCTCGAGGTGCCCTACCTGGAGCACCCGGTGGTGTCCTACGACGGCCGACAGGTGGCCTACCGCAAGACCGGGCGCTCGGTGGCCGACGACGACAAGACCTCGAAAGTCTGGGTGGCCGACCGCGACGGGGACGGACCCCGACAGGTCACCTTCGACGACGGCGTGGGCGGCCTGGCCTGGCGGCCCACCGGCGGGCTGAGCTACGCGACGAAGCGGGACGGCGAATCGCGACAGGTCTGGCTGAACCCGCTGGACGGGTCGGAGCCGAGGGCGATCACCGACGTGGAGGGGGGCGTCCACGCCTACTGGTGGTCGCCGGACGGACAGTGGCTGGCGGTCTTCGCCGACCCCGGCAAGGACCCTGCCTCGGACGCGGACTCGGCCTCGGCCTCGGACTCCGCCTCGGACTCGGACCCGGACTCGGACTCAGACGTCGACGGCGACTTCCAGGTCTTCGACCGCCTCGAGCAGCCCGAGGAGTTCAGCCAGCTGTGGATCGTGCCGGCGGGTACCGACGGGCCGGCGGACGGGGAGGCCCGTCAGCTCACCTTCGCCCCGATCCACGTTCGCGACCTGGCCTGGTCACCCGACGGGTCGACGATCGCGCTGACCTACAACGAGCGTTTCTCGTCGCTGGTGGACGAGGAGCAGCGTATCGGACTGGTGGACGTGGCCAGCGGCGAGCTACAGACCGTCAGCCCCCTGGACCGCCACAGCTCGAAGGCTGCTTTCTCGCCCGACGGGACGAAGCTGGCCTACTTCCGGGACCGCAACGCCGAGCTGCGGGCCTACCTCAACCTCAAGGACCTGGTGGTGCGAGAGCTGGCCAGCGGCGAGGAGACCGTCCTCACCGGCGAGACCCAGATGACCCTGGGCGGCGTGGGCTCGGTCCCGCGGCACGCACCGGTCTGGTCCGACGACGGCCGGACGATCTACATCCTGGCCGCCGACGGCCCGAGCCACGACCTGTGGCAGGTGGACGCCCGGGGCGGACGCATGTTCCCGACCACCCGCCTGGCAGGCAACATCCGGCACTTCGACCTGCGTGCGGGGATCCTGGCCTACGTCGAGAGCGAGCAGCACCGCCCCGGAAGCCTGTGGGTCCGCAAGGTCCGCGGCCGCGGCGCCGCGATCCAGCTGGACAGCACCGACGAAGCCGTCGCCGACCTGGGCCTCGTCGCCCCCGAGCTGCTGACCCTGCCCGGCGCCGCCGAGGGTGTGACCGTCCAGGGGTACCTCTTCCTGCCCCCCGGCGCGGACAAGGCGGGCAACCACCCCACCATCATCGAGATGCACGGCGGCCCCTACTACCGCTACGGCAACGCCTGGACCACCCGCTACCCCTGGCACGTGCTGTCCCACGAGGGCTTCGCGGTCTTCATCGCCAACCCCCGGGGTGGGACCGGCTACGGCGAAGAGGCGCTGCAGGCCACCTACCGCGGCTTCGGCGAGCTGGACTTCGACGACCTGATGGCCGCTGCCGACGCCCTGGTGGAACAGGCAATCGCCGACCCCGAGCGGATGGGCTTCACCGGCTACAGCTACGGCGGATTGATGACCAACGTCGTCGTCTCCCGCACCGACCGCTTCGCCGCCGCCGTGTCCATCGCCGGGCTGTTCAACTACGTGTCCGCCATGGGCCAGTCCAATCCCCAGCTGCTCATCGACGCCTACCGCCAGCCATGGGACGGGGACCTGACCGAACTCTGGGGCGACTCCCCGGCGTCCCGCGCCAACCAGATGACCACCCCGACCCTGCTCATGCACGGCACCCTGGACAAGCCCGTCGACCCCCGCCAGTCCATCGAGATGTTCACCTACCTCCAGCTCAACGGCGTCCCCAGCCGCCTGGTCCTCTACGAGGGCGAAGGCCACGGCATCAACCGCCCGGTCCACATGGTCGACTACCAGACCCGCGAGCTGAACTGGTTCCGCCACTACCTGATGGGAGACGAGGAGGCCCAAGGGGCCGAGCCGGCGGTGCCGGTCGAGCCCGTTCCCGTCGATTGACCGGGTCACGGAGCCGGGGTCCAGGGGCCGGGAGCCGGGGTCGGGAGCCGGGGTCATGTATTGCATATTGCATGTTTAGATCGGGCAACAGAGCCGGGGCCAGAGCCGGGGTCATGTATTGCATATTGCATGTTTAGATCGGGCAACAGGTCCCCGATCATGGTT
>CAZITQ010000011.1:0-26446 GCA_964542165.1 uncultured Rickettsiales bacterium | reverse complement strand
TTTTTTTTTATTTTTTTTCGGGCCCATTTGGCCCCGTTTTTGTGTTGGTTAAAAAATAAATTATTTAATACTGCACCCCCGGTTTCATGACCCCCGGTTTTCCACAGCCTAGGTCTCGTCGGTCCGTTCCTGACGTCCAAGCAAAGTCTCGGGCTCCACCCCGTGGGCGCGCATCGTCGCCAGGACCTGGGACAGGCCCTGGCCCAGGAACCCCATGTCACCGCCGGTGACCGTCACCTGATCGAAGCTGTCTCGGAAGGCGTCGGCCATCCGGGGCAGGGTCTCGGTCAGAAGCAGCTCGCGCAGCCGTTCGTCGGAGATCGCGTCCTGGGCCGCGCGCAGCATCCGCTCCACGTCGGCCCGGGCGGCGCCGGACACCCGCTCGGCTTCGGCCTCGAGCCCGGCGGTCCGTACCCCTGCGGTGGCCCGGACCTCGTCTCGCGCGATCTCGGCGTCCTGCTCCATCTGCGCCAGCTCCGCCCCGTGCGTGGCCTCCTGCTTGGCCCTCGCCCGCTCCGCCGCGATCCTGGCCTCCTCCAGCTCCATCAGCTCCCGCCGCCGCTGTTCTCGCTCCCGCTCGCGGGCCGCCTCGATGCTGGCCTTCTCGCGCTCGACCTCGGCTTGCGCCCGCTCCGCCTCCAGCGCCAGCCCCGCCCGGTACGGGGCCTGGAGCCGCTCGAACACCTCCTCGGAGAGGATCCGCACGTCCTGGATCTCGATGGTGTCGATGGCGATGCCCCACCCCCGGTCGGTGCCGTCCTCCTGCCTGCCGGACGCGCCCACCACCGGCGCTACCTCGGCCATCAGCTCGGCGGCCAGCGAGTCCTTGCGCCGGGTGATGCACTCCTCGAGGGTCAGGTTGGCCACCAGGCGGCGGGTGGCCCCCACGAACATCTCGCGCAGGATCTCCACGTGGCCGTCGCCGCGGTCGAGGTCGAGCATGCGGTAGGCCAGCTCCGGCTCGACCACCCGGAACACGGCCAGCCCGCTCACCTTCACGCCAGCCTTCTCCCGGGTGACCTGGTCCGCGGAGAACTGCAGCCGGTGGACGCTCGTGTCGACCAGCGCCACGGTGTCCCAGGGCCAGCGGAAGTGGCTGCCCCCCTGCTCCGAGCGCACGACGCGCCCCTTTCGAATGGCGATCAGGTGCTGGTGGGGCGCCGCCACCACCAGGCCCCAGCGAGACACGTCTGTACCCATGGGTTCCTCCCTCCGGTTCGACTTGTAGAGGGAGTAGCAAGACGGGTGCCAGCCAAAGGCGGGGGTTTTGGGCTCGCGAGTGATCCAAAATGGATCAGTTGACGTCGGCCGTTGATCCCAAGGTCCCCTTCCAGCCAATCGCGTCGAGCCCGCGAGAAGTCGGGGTCAGGAAGCTGGGGTCAGAAGCTGCAAAGCTGGGGTCATGTATTGCATATTGCATGTTTTGATCGGGCAACAGGTCCCCGATCGTGGTTCGCGGAAACATGCAATATGCAATACATGACCCCCGGTTCTAGGTCCCCGATCGTGGTTCGCGGAAACATGCAATATGCAATACATGACCCCAGGTTTTTTGACCCCAGGTTTTGATCCCCGGTTTCGGTTTCCGAAGAACCGGGAAGCTGGCCGAGATCGAGGGGCTCAGCTCACCGGCGGCCAGACGGAGTTCTGGTCCGGATCGTCGGGCCGGTAGACCACCCACAGCTTGTGGCCGGGTTCCACATGGGACATGACCGGGTCGAAGGAGGAGACCGAGCCGCCCTCGAGACCGCCGTCGACCGAGAAGGTGTACTCCACCATCCAGGGGTGGCGGCCGTTGTAGGAGACCGAGGTGTCGTCGCCGACCCGCACCACCGTGCCCTCGACATGGGTGCCGCCTCGCAGCACGTCCATCGTCCGCAGGGCGTTGCGGATGCCGATCCCGGCGATCGGGAGGCCGATGCCGGCGAACAGGGCGCCCAGGCAGGCCCCGAAGCCGATGGGCGGGACCACGAACATCAGCACCCCGAACACCACGACGATCAGGCAGCCGACGCCCCCGAAGATCGAGCCGAAGATGAAGCCGAAGTTCTTGAGGAACAGCTTGTTGCGCTTGAACTTGGCTGGCAGATCCCGCGGTGCCCGTGGCGGGACCTCGCCCACCTCGAAGGCCAGCGGCAGGGGGAGGGGACCCCCGCAGTTCACGCAGTTCGTGCGGTCCTCGTGGACCACCGTGCCGCACCAGCCGCACTTCCTGGGTCCCATGCCTGACGCCTCCTCTGCCCGGCGAATCGGGCCGCCCTACTCACACGTGGGGTAGTCGTCGACGTCGCACTCGGGGTTGGAATCGCTGTCCGGGCAGTTCGGGTGGCAGTTCTCCGCCGGGACACACTCGAGGGGCGTGCCGGCCAAGGTGGCCTGGATCTGGTCAGCCAGGACGTCGATGCAGTACGCCTCCGCGTCCGGGCAAGGAACCGTGGATATCCCGAATCCCACCAGCAACCCGGCCAGGTCGTCCACGGTCTGCGCGTCGAACAGCCCCGGCAAGGCCTCCTTGAGTTCCCGGAGGTCCACCTCGCCAGCGATTGCGCCGCCGCCGATGTAGCTGCACTCCGGCGAGAAGGTGCCCGTGAACTCCAGGCCCGCGACCGGCACGGAGCCCGCACCGGCCCCCAGGACCGCGTCCGCCGGTCCCATCTCGAAGTACGGCGGTTCGGCGAAATCCACGTCGGGGAAGTCGAGGGTCGGAGTGCAGAAGTCCTGGTCCTTGGAGTCCTCCACGGTCATCCCCCACATGGGCGAGAGCATCGGAGGTGTGTCGCTCGAGAACATCATGAGCACCTCGCGGCTCAACATCTCCTGGAGCACCTCGCCGATCCCCACGGGCTGGAGGAAGCGCGCGTTGTCCAGGTCGAGGGCGTACACACCGGCCGTCGGGTTGCAGTCCATCGGGCCGCCCAGCTCGCTGGTGGTGAAGATGATCTCGTGGGTCCGGAGGCCGTCGCAGGTGGTCGCCGTGGCTGCGTAAGGCGAGCTCGGGGCCAGGGGTTCGTCGGGGAAAAAGCGGAGCACGGTCCCGATCCCGTCGATCTCCGACGTGCCCTGGACCGGATTGCCCTCGCCATCCGCCAGCACAGCCGTGGCCGTCGCGTCCGCGGCGGACAGGACGAACTCCACCGCCGCGCGGTGATAGGCGTCCATGGCGTCGTTGGCCGGGACGGTCCCGAGCACCTCCACCTCGCAGTCGCCGGTGGCGTCGTCGTCGTCTCCGTGGGCGTCGTCGTGTTCGTTCGGCCCGCACGAGACCAGCAGGGTGGCGGTCAGCATCCAGATCACACGTCGCATCGCGTTCCTCTCCGCTCCGGGGAGCCGAGCTATGGGGAGGCCGGGCACCATTCCACCCCGGGAGCCCGGAAGAAGTCGACCCCCCAACGCTCCATCCGCTCCCCGTGGCGGGCCAGGCGCCCCCGGTACTCGTCCCACGAGCGCCCGCCGGCCGGTGACCAGGCGATCTCCGCGTGGCCGGGGAGGCGGGGGAAGGCCAGGTGGGCCGCCTGTTCGAAGGTCGCGGCGGTCTCGGTCCACAGCGGCGCTTCGACCCCGAGGAGGGCGGCTTCGGCGAACCCGAAGTCCGTGGGATCCCAGCGGTAGGCCTGCTCCACGTCGATGGGGCCGGCCCACAGGGTGCCCACCGCCGAGTCGGGGGCGTAGCCCATGTCCAGGTAGGCGTGTTTCGAGGGCGAGCAGACGATCAGCGCGCCCCGCTCGACCGCGGACCGGGCCAGGGAGGCGTCGCGCCAGAACTGGCAGATCGCGGGTGCGCGGAGGGGTGCGCGACCGATCTCCTCCCAGCCGATCATCGTCTTGCCCAGCGAGGCGACCACCTCCTGGGTCCGCACGACGAAGCGCGCGTAGTCCCCGGGATCGGTGGCGAAGGCCTCGTCGCCGCCCACATGGAGGTAGGGTCCCGGGGTCAGGTCCGCGAGCTCTCCGAGCACCTCCTCGACCAAGCGCTGGGTGATCGCCCCGTCGATCCACAGCGAGCTGAACCCGACCCGGGTGCCGGTGTACGGGGCCCTGGGCTTCCCGTCCTCGTTGAGGAGCCCGTAGGCGGCCTGGGCGGCGTTGCAGTGCCCGGGCATGTCGATCTCGGGCACGACGGTGACGTGGCGGTCCGCTGCGTACTCGACGATCGCCCGGAAGTCGGCCGTACCGTAGTACCCACCCGGGCCCCCGCCCACCTCGTTGGCGCCGCCCACCCGCGCCAGGTCGGGCCAGGACGGGATCTCGATCCGCCATCCCTGGTCGTCGGTCAGGTGGAGGTGGAAGCGGTTGAGCTTGTGGTGGGCGGCGAGATCGATCCAGCGCTTCACGTCCCCGACGGGGAAGAAGTGACGGGCCACGTCCAGCATCATGCCCCGCCAGGGGAAGCGCGGACGGTCCTCGACCGAGACGGCCGGCAGGACCCAGTCCACCCCATCGATCCGTCCGGCGCCCTCCACCGCCGGGGGGAAAAGCTGGCGCAGGGTCTGACACCCGTAGAACACCCCCGCCCTCGTGGCGGCCTCGATCCGTGCCCCGCGTGGATTCACGTCCAGGAGGTACCCCTCCTCCCCCAGCGCCGGGTGCTGCCCCAGGCTCAAGCCGACGTCCCCCGCCGTCCCCTCGCCCGCGACGACCGCGAGGGGGAATCCCGTGGGCCGACGGAGCACCCGCGCGAGCGCCTCGCCCTCGCCCTCGAGGCCCGGGGTCACCGCGATGCGGCTCTGGGCAGTCAGACGCCACTCCCCACGCCCCGATTTCAGGGACGCCGGACGAGGGATCAGGCTGGGGGCTTCCGGGGGGGCTGCGTGGGCGACGGTCATGATCCCCTAGGGTATCTTGGACCGATGTCGATCCGTTCCTTCACGGCCCCGCAGCGCCCCTGCACGTTCGCCCTGACCGGTGGGCGGGAGACGGGCAAGAGCAGCGCCCTCGCGGCCTTCGTGGTGAAGGTCGAGAAGATGGGCTGGCGCGTGGGTGGCGTGCTCCAACCCGCGGTCCACGAGGGCGGCGAGCGGATCGGCTACGACCTGCTGGACGTGGCCGACGGCCAGCGGTTCCCCTTTGCCCGCAAGAAGGTCGTCGTCGGGCCCGGCGAGCTGAGCTATGCGTTCGACGCACGGGGCTGGACCTGGGCCCGCGGTCGCATCCGCAGGGCCCGCCGGACCGCCGACCTCCTGGTCGTGGACGAGCTGGGCAAGCTCGAGGCCCGTGGGGAGGGACACATGCCGGCGCTGACCCCCCCCCGCGAGCGCGGCGAACGCGCCCTGGTCTGGGTGCTGGCGGTGCGCGACGTGGCCCTCCCGTCCGTCCAGCGGCAGGTGGGCCCCGCCGAGGCCGTGTTCCCCCTGGCGGTTCTCGGGCGTGAGGTGGACGGCCTGGTTGCCGCCATCACCCGCTGGCTCGGGCCGCGTCCTTCTCCTTGACAGTCGATCCCCGGGCGTTAACATCCGACCGCTCCCGCATCGCCTGCGGGTAGACGACGTGGCGTGATCCACGATGCCGCACCCCCGGAGGGACATCCCCATGAAGCGCAAACTGTTCGGAACCTGGACCGTGATCACCCTGTTGCTCCTCGGGGGCTGCGGCGGACTGGCCGAAGGCGACGACGACGACGACTCGGCCGGCGGTGACAGCTACGAGATCGCCGTGGACGTCGACGGCGGGTCGACCCCGGTGGACCTGTACGACCTGGAGGCCACCGAACTCGACGGCGCGCTCCAGGTGACGGTCGAGGCCGTCCTGGACGGCGCCGGGGTGACCGGCGTGGACGGCTACACCTGCGCATTCATCGCCTCCGACGGCTACGCCAAGGACGGGTACACCTGGGATCAGGTGTCCCAGGCGACCCTGGTCCAGGAGAACGGCGACCTCCAGTGGGCCGACGAGCTCGGCATGGAGGGGGCGGATCACGTCAAGGGCGTGGTCACGATCGAACTCACCGCCATCTGAGCCCCCGCCAACCCATGCGCCGGCTCACCCTGCTGGGGGTGGTGTTGCTCGCCAACGCCGCTCTCCTCCACCTCGCCCACGCCGGGGACGACCCGGACGAGGAGCCCACCGTCGACGCCCCCGAGGAGCGGGTCGAGATCATCGCCACCCGTCCGCTCGAGGAGTCCCCCACCGCTGCGGTCGACGAGGTGACCGCCGAGGACATCGAGGCCGCCGGCGCCCGCACCGCCGCCGACGCCCTGCGCCTGGCCCCCGGGGTCACCGTCGAGACCGGCGCCCACGGGGACGCCTCGCTCCAGGTACGGGGATTCGGCACCCGCCAGGTGCAGGTGCTGGTGGACGGGGTCCCCCTGTCGGATCCCTACGACGCCGGCCTGGACCTGGCCTCGGTCTCCGCCTCGTCCATCGACTCGATCCGCGTCTCCCGGGGCGCGGGCACCTCGGCCTTCGGGGGCAGCGCCCTGGGGGGCTCGGTGGAGATCGAGACCACCGGACCCACCGAAGATCCCACCTTTCGGCTGCGGGGAGGTGGGGGCTCGTTCCACGATCTGGAGTTCCTCGCCGCCGGCAGCGCGGGCCTCGGCCCGGTGCGCGTGGGCCTGGCCTGGGAGCTCCGCAACCGTCCCTTCGAGCGCCTGCCCGGTTCGTTCCCGGCTCAGCCCAACGAGGACGGCGGCAAGCGGGAGAACAGCGACCGCCGGGATCAGACCCTGCACGCCGCCCTCGCCGTCGGGGACCAGCTGCACGGCCTGCAGCTTCGGGGCACGATCCGTGACGTTCGCCGGGGCGTGCCCCCGGAGATCGCCGACCCCCGCCCGCGCTGGTGGCGCTGGGACCTGTGGCGGGACCAGCTGCTGGTCCTGGACGGCCACACCCACCCCTCGTCGCGGGTCGCGATCCGGGGATCCACCTTCGTGCGCGTCCGCGAAGACACCCTGGACGCGTACGACGACGGCACCTATTCCACGCAGGAGGGCGGGGAGGCCTGGACGAGCTCCTACCGGGATCTCACCGCAGGCGGATCGGGCCGGGCCGAGTTCGACCTGGGCAAGGACAACCTGATCGGCGTGGCCCTGACCTACCGCCACGATCAGCACCGGGACCGGGGGGACATCGGCGAACCCTGGCAACGGCGCGACGGCGACACGGCCACCCTCGACCCCTCGGCGACCCTGCGGCCCGCACGACCCCTGACCCTGGAGCTCGGCAGCGGTCTGCACCTCTGGCAGCCCCGGGACGCCGAGGAGGCAGAGCATCGCTCGCCGGTCTTCACCGCGGATCCCCGCCTGGGCGCCGCTGTGCGCCTCTCCCCCCAGCTGGCGCTTCGCGTCTCCGGCGGCCGGCTCAGCCGCTTCCCCACCCTCAAGGAGATGTACACGTCCCAGTTCGGCCACGTGGTGCCCAACCCCGACCTGCGGCCCGAGCACGCCTGGACCGTCGACGCGGGCGTCTCCCTGTCCCCCTTCGAGCGCAAGCTGGTGCTGGACGTGTCGGGGTACTACACCCCCGTGAAGGACCTCATCGAGCGCACCTACGACGAAGACGGCAACCGCAGCTACACCAACGTGAGCCGCAGCCGCCACGCGGGCGTCGAGGTGCGGGTGATCGTCCGGCCCCACCGGACACTGGAGCTGGAGGCCGGCTACGACGGGCTCCACGCCCGCAACACCAGCGAGGACCGCAGCTCCGACTTCCTCGAATACCGCCCCGCTCACCGAGCCCGCCTGCGAGGCCACTTCCGGGCCCCCTTCGGCCTGGGCGTCGACCTGGTGTTCACCGCCGTGGGCGTCCGCCACTACGTGGCCGTGGAGGCCACCGGCGAGATGGCCACCCTACCCGCCTATCTCAGGCTGGACGCCTCCCTGCGTCAGGCGCTGGGCAAGGGCTTCTCCGTCTACCTCCGCGGCAGCAACCTCACCGACACCCTCTACGAGGAGGAGGTGGGGTACCCCCGACCGGGGATCCGGATCAGCGGTGGGGTGGAATTTGCAGGGTCGGCTCCGCGCCCGAGAATCTAGATCGACGGCACCACGCTCCCCGAGTAGTGCTGGGTCGTGACCGGGCGCCAGCCGGCCGCGTCGCCGTGGACCCGGTAGCACCAGGTCAGCACGAACTCCGTTCCCGTCATGCCCCCGGGATCGAGGGCGCTGAGGCGCATCCACGACGTGCTCTGTGGGAGCATCAGCAGCTGGTCATCCTCCAGGCGCGCCTCCCCCAGCAGCACCTCGACCGAGGGCCGGGTGGGCATCGCCGGCGGATCGTGCGCCGGCATCTCGTCCGCCAGCAGGGTGCCACCCGGGTCCAGGTGGTTGCAGCGGAACGTGGTGTCGAAGGTGTCCTTCCACACGCCGCTCCAGGCCTCCACCACCACCGGGCTGTTGCCCTGGACCGAGGCCGCGAACACCGCACTCGCCCCCATGGGGTCGAGCTGGGACTCGTGGACCTTGATCGACAGCGGAGGCGGCATCAACTGCCCGCCGAGCCAGGCCAGCGCGCAGAGGGCCGCGATGGTCAGGACCATCATCAGCGGGCCCATCAGGGTGAAGCGGAGTTTCTGGAACCACGACAGATCCGAGAGGACCTGGATCCGCTGGATCGTCCGGGCCACGGGCATCACCGAGATGAACAGCGGGAACACCATCATCACCGGGATCAGCACCGCGTAGCCCATCAACACCAGCTGGAGCACGTCGTCCTTGGGCGCCGACTCTCCGAGCCAGCCCGCCTCGTCCATGGCCACCAGCCAGTCGAAGGAGCGGGTGGTGCCGCGCAGCAGGACCATCACCAAGCACAACGAGAACAGCCCCAGTCCGACGGCGTACTGCAGCATGGCCGCGATCCGGCCCTGGTCGTTCCGGTCGGCGGCGCGTACCCGCCGGCTCAGGGCTCCGGAGACGAGCACCACCACCACCACCCCGGGCAGGGGGGCGACCAGCAGCGCCTGCAGGGTGTCCACGTCCCCGAACCCGCCCAGGAAGTGCTCCACCGGAGCGATGGCGTCGCTGGCGATGTCGATCTCCAGCGCCTTCCACATGGTGAACACCAGCAGGAGGTACGACAGGGCCATGAAGCCCAGGGGTCGCATCAGTCGAGGGTGTCGGGAGTCCAGGTCCTCCAGCAGCTGTTCCACCGCCCGGCTGGGTCGGCGCGCGAGCAGCAGCGCCGTGCGAACGTAGCGGGCCAGAAAGGCGATCAGCGCGTCGATGGCGCGCTCGTAGAGGTAGGACTCGGGCGCGGAGTAGGCGCGCTCCTCTCCGCCCCCGTCGGAGGTGGCCGGAGGTTTCTCGGTCTGAGTTGCGCTCGGATCCTGTGCCACGGGCCCGCTCCCCTGGTGCTCCCTACCTTACCGCGTCGGGTGTCCAGGTCACCAACGCCGAACGCACACCCGCGGGCCAGACGAGACCCCGGTCGCGGGACTCGAGCCGCTCCGCGAGCAGGGCCCGCAGGTCGGCGTCGGCCTCGTGGGGCCCGGGGATGGCCAGCCGGTCCTTGAGGTCCGCGAGGGCCTCGTCGAGGGTGTCGTGGGTCCACGGGCCCCACAGACCCCGGTCCTCCATCACCACGTCCGCGTGGATCCCCAGCTGGCCCAGGGCGTTGTAGGCGATCCAGAAATTGGGGCTGTCGTGGGGGTGGCCCCAGACCCGTCGGCTGGCCTCGGCCATCACCCCATCGGCGGTGGGCGCCCGCATCAACAGGAAGCAGCGCTCCCGGGTGATGTGTTCCATCCCCCGGATTCCGTGGGCGAGATCGTGCCACCCGTACATGGCATGGGCGCACAGGGAGATGTCGTGCTGGGGAATCGTCACCTCGTGCCACGCGCCGGCGACGATCCGGACGTTGTCGATCCCCTCGTCCTCCAGGTGCCGTTCCATCACGCCGCGCATGGCGGGGGACGGCTCCACCGCGGTGACGCGGCGGGCGCGACGGGCCAGCAGCGCGGCCCAGGCCCCCGCCCCGGCGCCGATGTCCAGCACGCTGTGCTCCGGAGAGACCGCGGCGAGCACGGTGGTCCTCGAGGAATCCGGCGTCTCCCAGCGCCGCCGCACCCTTTCCAGATAGTGGCGAGCCCGCTCGGCCCAGGCATCCTCTCCGTCGGCGGGGGCCCAGCAGCGGTTGCCGTGGTGACCCGAGCGGCGGGACAGCTCGCCCCACAAGGCGAGCCAGTCGATATCGGCGGTCATCGGCGTCGCTCCTTTCCGCGGTTCTTCACGGCAGCACCGTGGGGCGGCCGCGCACCACCTCCACCTGGATCTCCACCTCGAAGGCCGCGGACAGATGGTCGGCGGTGAGCACGTCTTGCGGGGCGCCCTCGACCGCGACCCGGCCCTCCCGCAGCAGGATCACGTACCCGGCCACCGCCGCAGCGGCGTTGGGGTCGTGGGTGGTCATCAGGACCGTGCGCCCGGCGGCCACCTGCCCCTCGAGTACCTCCAGCACCCGCCGCCGGTTGCGCAGATCCAGGTGGGAGGTGGGCTCGTCCAGCAGCAGCAGGCGGGGCTGCTGGGCCAGCGCCCGGGCCACGGCGGCCAGCTGGAGTTCGCCTCCGCTGAAGGAGAGCACCGACCGGCCCGTGAGCCCCTCGAGGCCCACGTCGGCGATGGCCTGACGTGCGATCCGCCGATCCTCCTCCCCCGGGACCTGCAGCAGGTGCAGATAGGGGGCCCGGCCCAGCACCACGTACTCCTCCAGCGCCAGGTCGAAGGGGATGCGCTCCACCTGGGGCACCAGCCCCGCCCGCCGCCCCATCAGCCGGGGCGACAGGCTCGTGCGATCCTCACCGAATACCCGCACCACCCCCGCCCGGGGCCGGCGCAGCCCCAGGATCAGCTTCAGCAGGGTGGTCTTGCCCGATCCGTTGGGGCCCAGCAGCGCGGTGACCCGCCCCTCGGGGGCCCGCAGATCCAGGTCCCGCAGCACCGGCTCGCGGCCGTAGCCGAACTCCACCCCCCGCAACTCGACGGCGGCCTCGGTCATCGCCGCAACCCCACGTCCGAGCGCAGCAACAGCGCGATGAACACCGACGCCCCCAGCACCGAGGTCAGGATGCCCAGGGGGATCTCGCCCGCGAACAGGGAGCGGGCCAGGTCGTCGCAGAACACGGTGAAGGCGCCGCCCAGCAGCATGGCCCCGGGCACCACCCGCTGGGCGTCCGACCCGAGCAGCCTCCGGGCCACGTGGGGCATGATCAGCCCGATCCAGGCCACCAGCCCCGCCTTGGCCACCAGCGCCGCCGTGGACGCCACCGCCGCCGACAGCAGCACCGCCCGCTCCACACCGATGGTCGCCCCCAGGGACGCGGCGGTCTCGTCCTGCAGCGACAGCAGGTTCAGCCGCCAGCGCATGGCCAGCATCACGATCAGACAGGGCACCACCACCGGCAGGATCTGGAGCACGTCCCGCCAGGTGATGCCCCACAGCCCTCCGAGCAGCCAGAACGTCAGGTCCGGGAGCTGGCGCAGGGGATCGGCGGTGTACTTGAGGATCCCGGTCCCGGCGGCGAACAGCGCGGAGACGGCGATTCCGGCGAGGATCAGCCGCAGCACCCACGACCCGAACCGCACCCGCCGGGCGATGAGCACCGAGGCTCCCAGACCCATGAAGGCGAAGGTTGCTGCGCTGCCCTGGACCCACAGGGGACCGCCGCCGAGGGCGACGATCGCCAGGGCCGCCCCGAACGCCGCTCCCTGGGACACGCCCAGGAATCCGGACTCCACCAGCGGGTTGCGGAACACCATCTGGAACACGGCCCCGGCCCCCGACAGGGCCATGCCCAGCAGGAGGGCCGCCAGGATCCGCGGCAGGCGCAGGTTGAGGATCACGTTGCGGGTCAGCTCGTCCTCGAACAGCTGTCCCGGGTCCTGAAGCAGGGGAACGGGGTAGCGGCCCACCAGGACCGAGACCCCGACGACGGCGATGACCAGGGCGGCCAGCCCCGCCGTCACCCCGTGGCGCCGGCGGTTCGCTCCTCCCCGCTCGCCATCAGCGCCCATAGGCCCTCAGCTGGGGCACGATCCCGTCGCGCACCGCCCGGGGATCCATGTCGTACATGGCCTCGAAGAAGCGCTCGATCTCGGCGTCCATGTCGAGGTCGCCGAAGCGGTCCGGGTGCATCGCTCGGGCCATCCACAGCGCACCCAGGATCCAGCGCGGCTCGGGCGAGTCCCAGCCGTAGATGTCGGACGGGAAGGCGTGGAGCTCGCCGTCCTTCACCGCCCGCAGCTGGCTCCACTGGCTGTCCGCGCGCAGGGTCGCCAGCAGCTCGTCGGGGTCGAACGCGTGCCAGACCACCACGTAGAGCTGTTCGGGGTCCCAGCGGGCGATCTGTTCGAAGTTGACGATCGTCCAGCCGTAGGTCCGCTCCGCCGCGTCCAGCCAGACCGGGTCGCCCCCCGCCAGCCGCACCTGCTGGGTCTGCATCCAGGGCTGGGCCGGCACCTGCACCGCAGCCGTCCCCCCCCGGGCGTGGTACTCGACCACCAGCACCCGCGGCCGGGCCTCCAGGTCGCGGATCCCCTCCTCGATGTGGCTCAAACGCTCGGCGTAGTAGTCCGCGATCTCCTTCGCCCGGTCCTCGCTACCCAGCAGGCGTCCCAGGATCTCCACATCGCGCGTGAACTGATCTGGACCCTCGAGTCCGAGGTAGACCGACGGGATCCCCACCTGGTCCAGCGATTCGCTCATGCGCGTGTCCGCCGTGTACTTCATCAGCACCACGTCCGGCCGCAGGGCGGCGATGTGCTCGGGGCCGGCGCCCAGCTGGAGGATCCCCCGGTCGCAGGGGAACCCCTCCTCCACCAGCGGCAGGAAGTCGCTGACCGAGGGTCCGCGCTGCTCCACGCCGATCAGCCGGTCCCGACCGTCGGGGAACAGGAAGAAGGTGTGAAGGACGATGAAGGTCCCGTGACCGGCGATGACGATCCGCTGGGGTGGCTCCTCGAAGCGGACGGTGCGGCCGGCGGCGTCTTGCAGCACCAGGGCGGCTTCGACCGCCGTGGGCTCCATGGACGCGGGGGGCTCCGGCTCGTGGTTGCCACCGGCGCAGGACACCAGCGCCAACGCCAGGAGAGCGGCCATCGCGCCCGGCGCCCAGGATGGTCGCGCCATCGGTCCTCCTGCCCCTGCTTCCCGTCGGCCTGACTGGCGAACGGGCGACCGAATATACGTCATCGCTGCGGGAGGTCCAGCGGGGGGCTGCATCGCATTGAAGGGGGGGGAGGGCCCGGCAGCGATTCTGTTCCCCGTCGGCACCGCGGGCACCCGTGGGTCGTCGCCGGTCGGTTCGCTTGACCCTTCCCCGCCCAGGGGATAAACCCCGGCTCCGCGAGGAGGACGCACGATGACTCACCGATGGACGCTGCTTGTGTGCTTGCTGCTGGCGGGAGCGCTGGGCTGCCCGGCGGACGACGACGACTCGGCGGGGGACGATGACGACGCCACCGGCGACGACGACGACGCCACCGGAGACGACGACACCGACGTGGAGCTGACGGCGTACGGGATCAAGAAGCTGCTGCTGGAGGAGTTCACCAATACCGGGTGCGGCCCCTGCGCCGACACCAACCCCACCATCGACGCCTTCCTGGAGGCGGTGGGTGTGGGCAACGTGATCTCGGTCAAGGTCCACGTGGACTGGCCCAGCCCCGAGGACCCCTTCTACCTGGAGCATCCCACCGACTGCGACACCCGCACCGACTACTACGGGATCGACGGGGTGCCCGCGTCCGTGGTCGACGGGCTGTACGACCTGGAGTGGTACGGCGGCAACTACTACTCCACCATCGGCGCCTACTACGACGCCCCCCTGCAGGCGGACCTGGCGGTGGAGATCGCCGACCACGGCGACGGGAACTACACCGCCCACGTGGGCGTGTATGCCACCGACGCGCTGGCCGAGGCCCGGGAGTTGACCCTGCACACGGTCGTCACCCAGAGCTACCTGGAGTACCCCAGCGCCCCCGGCCCCAACGGCGAGACCGAGTTCGCCGACACCGCCATCGCCTTCCTCCCGGACGGAGGCGGGACCCCGGTGACCGTGGCCCCCGGGGACGAGCCCCAGGTCTTCACCTTCGACTTCGAGCTGGGCGAGGACTGGGACGCCGACGTGATGGAGGTCGTGGTCTTCGCGCAGGACGACGCGAGCCTGGAGGTCCTGCAGGCCGGCACCACAGAGGACGTGCCCCCCCACTCCTTCCGGCTGGTGACCACCGAGCCGGACGCGGTGGTGATCGAGCCCGACGGCAGCGTCGAGTTCTCCGTCCGGATCCAGAACGCCTGGATCTTCTCCGACGTGTTCGACGTGTACCCCGAGGTCGACCTCCCCGACGGCTGGACCGCCGAGTGGACGGCGGCGGGCGAGGCGATCGATCCCGAGGAGCCCGGCGTGCCCGTGGACCTGGCGGGCGAGGCCGAGCTCCGCATCACCGTCTCCCCCAACGACGTGGCGGGCGGGGGCACGGTCGGCCTGCGCGTGACCCCCCATTGCGAGGACGAGCCCGAGGTCACCCTGTCCTTCAACGTGCTGACCTACGGCGCGGACGTGCTGCTGGTGGACGCCGACGGGGGCGAGAGCTTCGAGACCTACACCACCGACGCCCTGGACGCCGCCGGGTACACCTACTCCACCTGGAGCGCTGAGCGCGGCCTGGAGGAGGTGGATCTGTCCCGCTTCTCGGTGGTGGTCTGGAACGCCGGCTGGTACTTCCCCCACTTCGTGGACGAGGAGAAGGCCCACCTGGCGGAGTTCCTGGACGGTGGAGGCCGCCTCTTCATCAGCGGCCAGGACATCGGCTGGGACCTCTGCGACGCGGGCAGCCCCTGGATCGACATCGACTTCTACGAGACCAACCTCCACGCCACCTACCAGTCCGACGACACCAATCTCGTGGTCGACCTGGCCGGCGTGGCGGGCGATCCCATCGGCGACGGGATGGTGTTCGACATCTCCGGCGGCACGGGCGCGGACAACCAGGAGTTCCCCTCCTGGATCGAGCCCACCGGCGACGCCGCCGAGCGCTTCATCGAGTACAGCGACGGCAGCGGCGCCGCCGTCCGCGCCGAGAACGCCGGCGGCGGCCGGGTCGTCTACCTGGCCTTCGGCTTCGAGGCCATCGCCGACGACACGACCCGGGACCTGATGATGGCGCGGTCGCTGGAGTGGCTGGAGCAGTAGGGGTCGATCTCGGAGGTGGTACGGGGAGCTCGCCCCCTGGGGTAGAACTGGGACACAGGGAGCAAGCTCCCCGTGCCACCCCGGGTATACTGCCCGCCATGTCCATCCACCGCCTCGGATTGCTCGCCTGCTTCGCGCTCCTGCTGGGCTGCCCCACCGACCCCGACGATCCCGAGCCGCCGGAGCCCGATCCCGACCCGGAGATGCGTCCCGTCGACTACGTCGATCCCCTCATCGGGGCCGGTGGCGTCGGCTTTGGCATCGGTGCCGCCTTCCCAGGGGCCACCGCGCCCTTCGGCCGTGTACGGCTCGGGCCGGACACCTCCCTGGAGTCCGGGGCGATGGGCGTCTTCCACTGCGCCGGCTACTGGTACGAGGACGACTACATCGAGGGCTTCTCCCACCTGCACCTCAACGGCACCGGGGTCACCGACTACGGCAACGTGATGTTCATGCCGACCCTGGGCATGGACGCCACCAAGACCTCCGAGGAGGGCTACCGCCAGGCCTTTGGCCACGAGCGGGAGGAGGTCGCCGCCGGCTACTACTCGGTGATCATGGATGACACCGCGATCCAGGCCGAGCTGACGGCCACCCCCCATACCGGACTGCAGCGCTACACCTTCCCCCAGTCCAGCGAGGCGGTGGTTCTCCTGGATCTGGCCCACACCCTGGGCGACGGGACCGTGGACGCCGCCGAGGTCCACCTGGACCCGGACTACGGCGAGATCGAGGGCTACATCCACAACGTGGGCGAGTTCACCAGCCGGGTCGGCGGGGTGGACATCTACTTCGTCGCCCGTTTCAGCCGCCCGCCCACCACCTGGGGCACCTGGGACGGCGAGGAGCTGCTGGAGGGGGACGCCGCCCGCACCGGCGAGGACATCGGCGCCTGGTTCGGCTGGAACACCACGGGCAACGAGGAGATCCTGGTCCAGACCGGCATCTCCCACATCGACATGGACCACGCCCGCGCCAACCTGGACGCCGAGCACACGGCCGTGTGGGACTTCGACGCGGTCCGCTGGGGACTCGAGACCCAGTGGAACGACACCCTGTCGGTGGCCGAGATCGAGGGCGGGACCGAGGACGAGAAGATCCTGTTCTACTCCATGCTCTACAAGGTCTTCCTGACCCCCACCAACTACGTGGAGGTGGGCGGCGACTACCTGGGCTTCGACAACGACGTGCACTACGCCGACGGCTTCACCTACTACACCGAGCTGTCCATGTGGGACACCTTCCGGACCTTGCACCCGCTGCTGACGCTGATCGCTCCGGACGTCCAGACCGACATCCTGATCTCCATGCGCAAGATGCAAGAGCAGGGCGGCCACATCCCCAAGTGGGCCCTGCACACCGGGGACACCGGCTCGATGATCGGCACACCCGCCGACATCGTGTTCGCCGACTCCTATCTGCGGGGCCTCACCGACGGGTACGACGTGGACGAGATCCTCGCCGAGCTGATCGAGCACGCCTCCGGCCCGGTGGACGGCGGCGGCCGCCACTGCATGGACCTGTACATGGACCTGGGCTACCTGCCCTTCGAGGCCTGCGGCGACGCCACCTCGCGGACCCTCGAGTTCGCGGTCAACGACTTCGCCGTGGCCCAGCTGGCCGCGGCCCGGGGTGAGGACGCGTCCGCCGACGAGCTCTACGCCCAGTCCCTGAACTACCTCAACCTGTGGAACCCGGAGACCGGCTTCTTCCAGGGCAAGACCGCCGAGGGGGAGTGGAAGGACGACTTCGACCCCACCGACTTCGCCGACGACTACACCGAGGCCACGGCCTGGCAGTACCTGTGGCACGTGCAGCACGACGCCGCGGGGCTGGCGGACCTGATGGGCGGGGTGGACGCCTTCGCCGACCGGGTCGAGGAGATGTTCGAACTCACCGCCGATCAGGAGGAGAGCCCGCTTCCGAGTCTCTACTACTGGCAGGGCAACGAGCCGGACATCCACGCTCCGTTCATGCCCGCCGAGCTGGGCCGCCCCGAGACCACCCAGCGCTGGGTCCGCTGGATCCTGGCGAACGAGTACGACACCACCCCCGGCGGCCTGGCCGGCAATGACGACTGCGGGACGCTCTCGGCCTGGTACGTGTTCGCGGCCCTGGGCTTCTACCCCATCGTCGCCACCGACCGGTACGTGGTCGCCTCCCCGATCTTCGACGAGGTGGTCCTCCACCTCCCGGCGGGCGACCTGACGATCACCGCCGCCAACGCCGGTCCCGACAACGTCTATGTCGAGTCCCTGATGCTCAACGGACAGCCCGTGGACGAGGCCTTGCTCTCCCACTCCGCCCTGGCGGGCGGCGGGACCCTGGAGTTCGTGATGTCCGACGTGCCCAGCGATTGGGGGCAGTTCTGATGTCCCACGGCCTCGACCTGGATCTGCCGTCGCGCCGCATCGACCTGGAGCGCCAGGGCTATCGGATCATCGAGGAGCAGCCCCAGCTGCTGACGGCGGTGCGAAGCCGCTGGTACTGGGACTGTGCCGTCACCAAGCTCACGTTGCTGGTTCGGGTGCGGCGGGTGGGGCGGGTGACCGGGCAGCTGATGCAGGCGGACCGCAAGTGGCTCAATCAGCACGCGGGTGAACTGGACCCATCGGCCCTGCCCCGGGGCTTCCAGAAGGGCCGGGCGGTGCTGGTGATCTACCTGGCCGACGACGCGGACGAGGATGCCCGGCAGCTGGCCGCCCGGCCGCCGAGCATGGAGTTCGCCTCGTTCCAGATGGCGGCGATCCTCGAGTCGTCCGGACGCCAGACCTGGTACAGCAGCACCCGGCTGTGGGGCGCGGTCTACTACCCCAAGTTCCGCCACGCGATCCAGCGCATGATCGATCCTGCCGCCCCCGCCACCGGCGAACCGGTCTCGGCCCTCGGTGTGGTCCTGCTCCTGATGATCGTGTTGCCGCTGCTGGCCCTGTGCTGCCTACCCGCGCTGCTGATGGCCCTGAATTCGCTCTGATCGCTCAGACCGGATCCGTCTCCAGGGTGTCCCGCTCGTAGATGTCGTCGTCGTCGTCCGGCTCGTCGGGAGCCGGCGCGGGGACCAGGTCGGTGAGATCCTCGACCGGCAGGGGCGCCGACACGCGGGCAGAGAGCCGGTCGCCGCACAGCAGGTGGGGGATCGCGACGCCGTGCTTGCGCGGGTTGTGGGCGCGCACCACCGTGCGCTCGTAGGCCTTGCGCCGCGGATGCCGGGCGTGGGTGTCCACCTCGAGGGGCGGCTCGAGGGGGTCTCCAAGCGGATCTCGGAAGATCAGGACCTTGGGCCGCGCGGTGGGGTGCTTGCCCTCACCCGGCCCCAGCACGACGCCCCACTCGCCCGTATCCAGCTCCACCACGCTGCCCGGCGGGTAGCGCCCGACCACGTCCACCAGCAGCCGCACGAGCACGGGGTCGAGCCGCCGGCCGCTGGCGCGGATCACCAGCTTGATCGCCTCGTTGGGCTGGAAGGCCGGCCGGTGCGGTCGGTCGATGGTCAGCGCGTCGAAGGTGTCGCAGACCGCGACGACCCGCGAGAAGAGGTGGAGCTGGGGACGGAGCAGCAGGGGGTAGCCCCCCTGGCCGTTGAGCCACTCGTGGTGCTCGGCCGACACCAGCGCCCGCTCGAGGATCGGCTGGCTCATGCCGTAGTTCATCAGCAGGTAGTGGGTCCCCGCCAGCGGATGGGTCTCCAGCTGGGCCCGCTCGAGGGCCGAGAGCTCCCGCGGCGCCTCCAGCAATCCCGGCGGGAGGAGCTGCTCGCCCACGTTGTGGTTCAGCGCGGCCAGGCCCAGGCGCACCAGGTCGCGGCGCTCCAGGCCGATCCGGCGGCCGATGCCGATGGCCAGCAGGGCCGTGTTCATGGCGTGGGACGAATCCCCCATCCCCAGGTCGCGGATCCCGCTGAGGGACAGCACCGTGTCCGGATCCACCTCCCCCAGCTGGACCAGGCGGCGGATGGCCGTCCGCTGCCGTCGGCGCTTGCCCACGTCCAGATCGGCCATGCCCTGGCCCTGTCCCACCGCGGCCATGCCCCGCACGTAGGCGCTGACGGCCATCCGGCGGTTCCGGGAACGGGTGCTCTCCTCGGTGGGATCGTCGAGGATCTCCTCCCGCCGGATCAGGCTCAGGTCGTTGACCCCGGCCTCCACCAGGCCGTTGGCGATGAAGGCCCGCGCTTCCAGGGATCCCGAGATGTCCTCGCTGTCCCGCAGCAGCTCGAAGAAACACAGCAGCGAGTGATGGGCGAAGGGGTGGCTGATGGTCAGACCGGCGATCCCCACCTCCAGCAGCCGCTCGCCGAACTTGCTGCAGGTCTGGTGCTGGCCCGTATCCAGCTTGATCCGCAGACCGTTGATGAACACGTGCTCGGCCAGGATCACCACCCCGGCCTGCCCGCCCTCGGGCATCAACCGCCGCAGGCCGTCGCCCACCTCTTCCAGGATCCGCTTGGGGGTCTCGTTCTCCGGATCGTAGGTGCGCAGGATGCGCTCCATGCTCTCCATCTTGGGGATCACGTTGCGACCGATCCGGCTGGTCATCCGGCGCTTGGCGCGCTCCTCGGCCCGGCGCTGCTCCTCGGCCTCGCGGAGTTCCTCGGTCAGCTGGGCGGGATCGATGGTCACCGGCTCTTCTTGTCCTCCAGCGCCGCCTTGCAGGCCTTTCTCAGGGCCGGGAAGGGCGAGCGTGCGCCCTGCAGCAGGGTCTGCCGAGCCGCGACGGTGCCCGACCGGGCGAGGGCCTGGGCGGCGGCCTCGAGCTGGGATCGGGCCTCGCCGCCGGCGAAGAGCTTGGCGTGGCGAGCCAGGACCCCCTGGAGCACCCGCACCGCGCCGTCCGGGTCGACGGCGCACAGGGCGTGGGCCAGTGACGCCTGGATCTCCGGCGTCGCGAGGGCGAAGGTCTCGCCCTCGACCATCTCCTCGAGGGCCATCCACGCCCCGGGGGAGGACTGACCTCGCAGCTGCTCGACCACCGCGTGGCGCACGGTCATCGAGCGGTCCAGCAGCAGCTCGACCACCCGCGGCAACACCTGCGCCGGCAGGGGGAAGGGCAGGGCCCGCACCGCGGCGGCCCGCACGTCGGGGGCGTCGTGCTGCATCAGCTCGAACAGCTGGGCGCGCGAGCCGGCGTCGTCCACCCGGCGCAGAAGGTCGATCAGGGTGAAGGCCTCGTCCACCGGGCGGTGGCGCGCGGCTGCGGAGATGGGGGCCAGGTCACCCTTGACCGTGGCCGCCAGCTCGTCCATCACCCAGCCCTGCTCGTCCGCGGGTCGCCGGCCACCCAGCCGCTTGACCAGTAGCTGGGCCCTCTTTCCCCCGCCGCCGGCCAGGAACTGGTGCAGCAGGTGCTGGTCCGCCGGATTGTCCGACTCCAGGCGCTCGGCCAGGTCGAAGAACGCCTCCGGGGAGGTGCAGGAGTCCAGCCACGCGTTCATGGCCTTCTGGCCGGGTTGGAGCAGGGGGATCTCCCCTTCGGACAACCGCATGACCATCCGGGTCACCGGCTTGCGCAGCTGACGACCCCGCTGCTCGTCCCACTCCAGTGCGCGGCTCAGCAGCGCCATGGCCTCGCTGGACGGGAACTCCGGACGCCCCCGGGCACCCCCCAGGACCAGGATCTCGACCACCCGCTCGAGCAGCGCTTGTTCGGTGTCCGATTCGACCTCTTCTCTCAGGTGGGCCAGGTCCGGATCGCTCTCGATCTCCGCCTCGGCCGAGTCCAGCCAG
The DNA here is from genome assembly GCA_964542165.1 of uncultured Rickettsiales bacterium. Classification (GTDB taxonomy): domain Bacteria; phylum Myxococcota_A; class UBA796; order UBA9615; family CAYRNR01; genus CAYTBN01. The sequence goes on along the minus strand of CAZITQ010000011.1, from coordinate 5,602 downwards.
CGGTTCAGGTCCAGGGCGGCGAGGTTCTGATCGGGCGTGTACTCGGGATCCGGCAGGCGCAGTTGCGCCCTCGCCTGGGCCAGGGCCTCGGCCTCGTCGTCCTCCAGGGGGTGGTCCGACGGCGCCGGCGGCCCGGCGATCTGCTCCAGATCGACCTCCCCGTCCAGGGAGGGACGCTCGTCCTCGCGGGGCTCGGGCGGGGTGGGATCGTGCAGCCGGTTCATGATCGCGGCGATCTGGCTGCCCTCACCCCGGGCGATGGTCTCGGACAGCTCCTGGGCGTCCGACAGGTACTCCACCGCCTCGTAGGTCACGTGCTGGAGGTTGGCCTGCCACAGCAGGCTGGAGAGGGTCTCCTCCTCCCAGCGCGGCAGATTCAGGTTGGTGCCCACGATTCCGGCGAAGACGAGCAATTCGTCCCGGGGAGCGCCGGGGAGGACGGTGATGCCCACGATCCCCTCCCGCTGCAGGGTGCGCGCCAGGCCGTCCTTGTCGTCGTTGTCCTGGTACACCGCCAGATCGCCCCAGTAGAGGTGATCCCGGGTGATGGCCAGCTCGAACTCGGGCACCGTGTCCGCGAGTTGCTCCAGGTGCTGTTCGAGGAGGTCAGCGAACTGGGTGGTCTGCTTGTGCTTGGGCCCGTAGAGGCGCACCGCGGCGACCAGCATGTGCAGGTCGTCCACGGTCTGTCGGACGAGTTTTTCCGGATCGGTCGATCGAGTGTCCACCCTTACGTCCCGGCGATCAGGGTAGCCCAGGCCCGCGCACGCGGGAACCTCGAGTCGCCACCGCCCCCCCGATCACCGCTCACCTTCGGCCCTCGCGAGCCCGAGGATCACCAACACCATCGCCGACAGGGTGTCCATCCGGGGCAGGTCGCCCAGGCGAACCGGCCCCTGCTTCAGCTGCCGCGGGATGTGGGCGCGCAGCTCCATGGCATCTCCGGTGGAGTCCATCAGCTCTTGCACCAGCCCGATGCGGAAGCGCCCCCGCGCCGCGGCCAGCGCCATCAGCTGGTCCTCGGGGAACGCCAGGTGGACGGCGTCGATGAGCACGCCTGCCAGCAGGGGGGCGGCCCGGGTGGTGGGCAGCTCGGCCGAGGGGATGGCCGCCGCCCGGGCGCCGGGCATCTTCATCGCCGGGGCCAGGGCGGCCCCATCCCCCGGTCCGTCGGGGGGTGGGTAGGTGGCCACCGAGATCAGCCGGTGGTCGGCCACGGCCAGGTGGATGGCGTTCATCCCGGCCCAGAGGATCGCCTCGAACTTGGCCCCCTTGGCGGCCCAACCGAAGAGCATCGGGCCCAGCCCCAGCAGGTCGAAGGTACGGCTGCGGGCGTCCAGGTCGAAGGTCGCCGAGGGGGCGTAGCGGACCAGGGGGACCCAGGGCTGGCCGTCGACCGAGATCAGCTCCAGCCCGGACAGGGAAGCGTATGCGGCCGCCTGCTGGACCTGGGCTGCCGGGTAGGGCCCCTGGCGGCCCAGCTCGGTGAACAGCTCCACGGTCGACGCGCCGTCCAGCTCCAGGGTCGGATTCAGCCCGACCGGGACCCCGGTCAGCATCGACTCGGGCGCGGACAGGGCCTCGGCCAGTCCGGTGCGCTGGTCCCGGCGGCGGATTGCGGCGGTGTGCCGGGCCGCCGGCGCGCCGGCCCGCGTGTGGCGGGTGGCCGACGCCAGGTGGGGGCTCGGCCTGCGCTGGGATTCGGCGCGGAAGCGGCGGGTGGGTTCGTCGGGCGCGGCCACCGGCGAGCCCATCTTGCCCAGCAGGCCCTGGACGAAGCGGGTCATGGCGATGTCCCCGAGCCGGATCTGGGTCTCGTGGGCCAGGTCGGTGAGATCCTCGAGGAACTCCAGTGCGTTGGGGTAGCGCTGCGTGGGGTCCTTGGCCAGCGCCCGCAACAGGATCTCGTCCATGCCGTCGGGCAGGTCCAGCTCCCGTTCCACGGTCTCCACCGGGTCCCAGGCCCGCATCAGCCGCTGCTGCTCCGTGGCGTCGCCGGTCGGGGGGAACAGGGGCTCCATCGACAGCATCTCGTACAGGCAGGTGCCCAGGGCGAACAGGTCGCTGCTGGGGGAGAACTCGCCGGTCTCCAGGAGTTCGGGGGCGAAGTACCGCAGCTTGCCCACCAGGATCCCCGACTCCTCGTCGTGCCGCGAGATCCGCGCCTTGGCCACGCCGAAGTCGCCCAGCTTCACCGCACCGCTGCTGCCCAGCAGGATGTTCCCGGGCGAGATGTCCCGGTGGATCAGCCCCAGGGGGTTGCCCTCCTTGTCGGTGGCGTTGTGGGCGTAGTGCAGGCCCTTGAGGGTCTCGGAGAAGATGTAGAGCACCGCCGCGAACGGGACCGTCAGGCCCCGCTCCTCGCACTCCACCAGCAGCGAGAGCACGTCGAGCCCTCCGACGTACTCCATCGCCTGGTAGACCAGGTCTCCGTCCCGGTCCAGATCGAACACCCGCACCACGTTGGGGTGCTGCAGCTCCACGGTGATCCGCGCCTCGTCGAAGAACATCTCCACGAAGGTCGGATCGTGGGCGTAGACGGGGAGGATGGTCTTGACCACGCACTCGTGCTGGAAGCCCTCGATCCCCTCGCGTCGGGCGAGGAAGACCTCGGCCATCCCGCCCTTGCCGATGCGGCGGATCAGCTCGTAGGGCCCCACGAACCGGGCGGGCAGTTCGCTGTCGGTCATCGCCCGATCACCCCCGATCCGTCGGCGTGAGTCTCGGACGGCAGAATCGCAACTCCGTGGTGGCGGCGCAAGCGTCGCACCGGTGGACCAGGCGGATCTCGGAGCACTTGATGCCGGGGGATTCGATCAACTCGCGGCTCAGGGAGCCGCCGCAGGTGCAGGTCGCCGGGCGCACCACGTCCAGGACCAGGTTCCCGTGGTGCACCTCCTCCACACGCAGGTCCGCCAGACCGTCCTCCCGCAGCTCCTCCAGCAGGGCCCTGTAGAAGCGAATCGTCTCCGCGGCCCTCCGGGCCCCGAGGGCGCGCCCGGCCTCGGTCCACAGGGAATGCTCGGCGTGGCGGGCGTAGGTCAGCTCCACCGTGATCCGCCCCAGCACGGAGGGGGAGAGGGAGCGTCCCCTCAGCCCCGTCTTGACGAAGTAGTTGGCCACCCCCTTCAGTCCGAGCTTGTCCAGGTTGTCGGCGTCGAACAGCACCTGGCCCAGGGGAGAGGGCTCGGGATCGTCCCGGTAGAGCTCGAGGATCGCGTCCGCCACCTCTTCGGCCCGGTCCGGGGCCAGCCCGTGGGCGCGCGCCAGCTCCCGCAGGACCCCCACCGAGCGTTCCTCCTCGGGGACCTCGCCCTCGTGGTAGCGACCCCCGCTGAACTTGCCCGCATCGTGGAAGAGGGCTGCCAGGCGGCACTGGTCCGGGTCCAGGCCCTCGGCCCGGCCCAGCCGTTGCGCCAGCACGGCCACCCGCTGCAGGTGGTCCCACAGGGCGTCGGTGGTTCGCTCGCGCGCGGTGAACCGAGCCTCGTCCTCGCGCACGCGAGCGCGCAGATCTCTTTCCAGGGAAGACAGATCGGCCATGGGACGGAGTCTACCCCCCGGCGGGCCGGGGATGCGATGATGGCGCCCCCGGGGCGCGGACCCCGGCACCGGAGGAGACATGTTCGATCCGCAGATCTACCGGGCGAGACGGGAGCACCTGCGCGGGGCGCTGTTCGGGGGGGTGGTGCTGATGCCGTCGGCGGCCCCGATGCCGAGGACCTACGCCGACAACGTGTACCCCTTCCGCCAGAGCTCCCACCTGCTGTACTACCTGGGCCTCACCGAGCCGGGGCTGACCCTGGTGTGCCATCCGGCCGAGGGCCGCGACGTGCTCTACGGCCGGCCGGTGACCATGGACGACGTGGTGTGGTGTGGCCCGCGTCCGTCCCTGGAGGAGCTGGGCGCCCGGGCGGGGATCGACGAGGTGGCGCCCCTCGACCAGCTGGCCACCGACCTGCAGGCCGCCGTGGACGGCGGGGAGACCGTGCACTTCCTGCCGCCCTTCCAGCGCGAGGTGGTGGCCACCCTGTCCGGCTGGCTGGGTCGCTCCGAGGCGGAGATCCTCGAGAGCTCCTCGCCGACGCTGGCCCTGGCCGTGGCCGACCAGCGGCTGGTCAAGGGCCCCGAGGAGATCGCGGAGATCGAGGAAGCCCTCAGCGTCACCGCCAACGCGTACCGCCAGGCCATGGAGGCGATCCGGCCGGGCCTGTTCGAACGGGAGATCGCGGGCCTGGTCCAGGGGGTGGGGCTGAAAGCGGCGCGCGAGCAGTCGTTCCAGCCCATCGTCACGGTGCGGGGTGAGGTCCTCCACAACGAGAGCCGCCACGAACGGCTGGAGGACGGGCAGCTGATGCTCATCGATTCGGGCGCCGAGTCGGCGCTCGGATACGCCTCGGACATCACCCGGACCTTCCCGGTCTCGGGCCGCTTCTCGACCCGGCAGCGGGCCATCTACGACGTGGTGCTGGCTGCGCAGCGCGCCGCCATCCGGGCCACCCGCCCGGGAGTGACCTACCGGGACGTACACCTGATCGCGGCCACGGTCGTCGCCGAGGGGTTGATCGCCGAGGGGCTGATGCGAGGATCCGCCGAGGAGGCGGTCCTCGCCGGCGCCCATGCCCTGTTCTTCCCCCATGGGCTGGGGCACGCCCTGGGGATCGATGTGCACGACATGGAGGACCTCGGGGACGTGGTCGGCTACGGAGAGGGCGAGGCGCGGAGCGAGCAGTTCGGCCTCAACTTCCTGCGCTTCGCCCGGGAGCTGAAGCCGGGGTACGTGATGACCGCCGAACCGGGCATCTACTTCGTCCCGGCCCTCATCGACCAGTGGGCCGAGGCGGGGACGGCGGCGGAGTTCATCGACTACGTGGCCCTGGCCGGCTGGCGGGACTTCGGCGGGATCCGCATCGAGGACGACGTGCTGGTGACCGAGACCGGTTCCCGGGTCCTGGGCCCGCCGATCCCCAAGGGGCCGGACGCCATCGAGAGCGCCATGGATCGGTGATGTGCTGAATTCAGCTGTTTTTGCTGAAAACAACACCCAGAATCTTGGTATACGCTGATTTCAGCATTTATTGCTGAAATCAGCAGGCCATGACATAGCCCCCCGGGGCCTTGATGTCGTCGCTGCCGAATTTCTTACCCATTGGAATAACTACGGTTTTCGGCTTCGGTTGAAAAAAATAGCCAGAAAAGCAGACCTTGGCACCCCCCTTGCTCATTCCCGGGTACGTCAGGACGACAGGAAGGCCCGAGGAGAGAAGGTCCGAGGAAGGACCTGAGGGCAACCCCAGGAAGGGATGTCCCGAGGAAGGGACAGCCGGTCCGAAGAAGGACCAAGAGCCAGGACGGAAGCCGACCCAGGACGGGCGGCCGGCAAGACGCCAACCAACACACATCGTCGCTTCAAAGGATCCCGGAAGGATTGTACCCAAGGACGGGTACACGGGTCCGACGGCAAGAAGCCAACGGAGCGGCCGCACGACGAGAGGGGCGATGCTCGAGGGCATCGCCCCTCCTCGTTTGACCGCCCACCCTCTACCGCCCACCCCAACCCCCCCCCCCCCCCCCCCCCCCCCCCCCCCCCCCCCCCCCCCCC
>CAZITQ010000010.1:74978-77006 GCA_964542165.1 uncultured Rickettsiales bacterium | reverse complement strand
TGCATGTGTTAAGCACGCCGCTTGCGTTCGCTCTGAGCCAGGATCAAACTCTCCACTTAAATCGAGAGTCGCCCGGGTGTGAGAACCCGGACGGTCGTTTTGACGTGACTCCATAGAATCGACGAACTTGCTATTCCGTTTTCAAAGACCGACCGCTGAACCGATCTTTCAACCTAGCACCGTGGGGCGCTCGTTTCAAGACCTTCGTGTCGGTTGGGGAACAATCCCGTCCGACGACGATCTCGGTTCGGCTCCAGCTGAGCGCTCGTCTGCAGCGCCGCAGCGGTGCGAGAAACTAATCGGGTGCCGGTCAGGTGTCAACACCCTTTTCGACTTTTTTTTCGAGGGCGGTCGTCAGGGGGGGCGCAAAGGCCCCGCGGTTGCTGGAAAAGGAGGTGTGCACGCGATCTCGCTCGGAGCGCTTCACTTCTTCAGGAGCTGGCGTTCGGCGGGCCCGAGATGGCTCAGCGGGCGTACTCGACGGCCCGGGTCTCGCGGATCACGGTGACCTTGATCTGCCCGGGGTAGGAGAGTTCCTCCTCGATCTTCCTGGCGATCTTCCGGCTGAGGACCACCGCGTCGCCGTCCCGGATCCTGCCGTTGGCCACCATCACGCGGACCTCACGGCCCGCCTGGATGGCGTAGGCCTTGTCGACCCCGGGGAACCCGAGGCTGATCTTCTCGAGGTCCGTGAGGCGCTGCAGGTAGCTCTCCAGGACCTCCCGACGCGCGCCCGGGCGCGCACCACTAATCGTGTCCGCGGCCTGGACCAGCGCCCCGTAGAGGTTGGTCTGCGGTACCTCCTCGTGGTGGGAGGCGATGGCATTGACGATCAGGCCGCCCTCGCCGTGCTTCTTGGCGAACTCGGCGCCGATCAGCGCGTGGGAACCCTCCGCGGTCTGATCGAGCACCTTGCCGATGTCGTGGAGCAGCCCCGCGCGTTTCGCCTTCTTGGGGTCGAGTCCGATCTCGCCGGCCATCATGCCCGCCAGATGCGAGACCTCCATGGAGTGCTGCCACTGGTTCTGGCCGTAGCTCGTGCGCCAGCGCAGGGCACCGATGAGCTTGACGATCTCGCCATGGACGCCGTGGATGCCCGCCTCGTAGCAGGCCTGCTCCCCGGCCTCCTTCATCTTCTTGTCGAACTCCTTCTTGGCCTTGTGCACCAGCTCTTCGATGCGGGAGGGATGGATCCGGCCGTCCCGGATCAGGGCCTCGAGGGCGTGCCGGGCGATCTCCCGGCGAATGGGGTTGAAGCCCGACAGGATGACCGCCTCGGGGGTGTCGTCGATGATCAGGTCGATCCCGGTCGCGGCCTCCAGAGCGCGGATGTTCCGCCCCTCCCGACCGATGATGCGGCCCTTCATCTCGTCGTTGGGCAGGTTCACCACCGACACGGTCTTCTCGCACACGTACTCGCCCGCGTACCGTTGCAGGGCGGTGGCGACGACCTTGGTCGCCCGCTTCTCCTCCTCCTCCTTCAGGGTCTCCTCGAAGGTCTTGAGACGGCGAGCGGTCTCCTCCTCGCATTCGGCTTCGACCGCCTCCAGCAGGCGCTCCTGGGCCTGTTCGCGGGTCATCTCGGCGATCTCCACGAGCTTGTCCTGGAGCTCCGTCGCCCGGGCCTCGACCTCGGCAGCCTTGCTGTCCACGTTGGCCTGGCGGTCCTGGAGCGACTGCTCCCGGCGGCGCACGTCCTTCTCCTGGCCGACCAGCTCCTCCTCACGGCCCGATACCTTCTCCTCCTTCTGCTCGAGCCTCCGTCCCAGCGAGTCCAGCTTGTCCTTCTCGGCCCTGAGGTCCCCCTCCAGCTTGTCGCGCGCTGCGCGTATCTCCTTCTGGAGGCGGGCCTCCGCCTCCTTCTCGGCGCGGTGCTTGGCTTCGTCCAGCAGCCGCTCCTGGTTGGTGCGTAGTTCTTCGATTCGTTGCTGGCTGTCCCGGCGCGGGGGGGGGGCGGGCCGGCGGGGCGCGCGCGCCCCCCCCCCCCCCCCCCCCCCCGCCCCCCCCCCCCCCCCCCCAACACCCACC
>CAZITQ010000010.1:37996-74968 GCA_964542165.1 uncultured Rickettsiales bacterium | reverse complement strand
GCGTGGTGGGGGCGTCGTTCTTCGATGCGTTGCTGGCTGGCCGGGCGCGCGGCGCGGAGCGCCGCGAAGTACGCGATTCCCCCGCCCATCAACGCCGCGGCTACCGCCACAGGAATCCATATCACCGCTTCCACGGCAAACGACCTCTCCCGCACCCGGACAGCGGAGTGCGTCATACCTGTCGGTTGTGGACGCGCGTGTCTCCCGCGTCCGGACCCTCGCACCGGATGCCCGCGGGGATGGGGGGACGTGGCATTACACGAAGACCTCGCTCGTCCCGGCGATCCACGCGCAATCGCGCGGTGTTCGAGCCGGGATCCGACCGATCGCTAACCCTCCTCTCGGTGACGTTGTCGGGGAGATCTCCGTGGTCGATTCTTCTCGATTCGATCACACACCCGGCGGCGGGTGTCGCTACCTTGTTCCCTCATTCCCATCACGGGCCGTCGCGCTGTCCTGCTTCCGCCGGCGCGACGGGTATCTACAAACGACCCGGGGACGTCAGGTGCCCATCGATCAATTCGATGAGCGACCTCGTCCTCGCGTCGACATCGATCTTCAGATCCTCGTGCTCTCCCAGGAGCTGGACAAGCTCGCTCGCGATGTTCATGGCGGCAAGCACGGCGACGTGGTAGGTGGTGGCCGGCTTGCCCCCGGTCACCTCCATCAGGGCCCGATCCACGGCGGCCGCGACTCGCTGCACGTGAGCCTCGGGCTCGTCGCTACGCAGCGTGTAGCGTTGCCCCTGAATGACGACCTGGATGTCCCGGGTTTCCCCTGTTCCCATCGCCTCGCCAAGATCGTGTAACTTATCAAAACTGCTGGAAAAGCAGTGTATTGGGCCGATCTGTCACTGTCAAGAAACCGGGTCGGAGCTCCTGCATTCCCCCCGGACCGAGGACAGGAGCGGGGTCGGCTCACGAGCTCCCGTTGCCCTCGAACAGGGCGGAGATGAAGTCCTCGGCCACGAAGTCCCTCAGGTCGTCGACCTGCTCACCGATCCCGATCAATTTCACGGGGATCGAGAGTTCGTCACAGATGCCCACGATCACACCGCCCTTGGCGGTGCCGTCCAGCTTGGTGAGCACGATGCCGGAGAGTCCGACAGCCTCGGAGAAGGTGCGGGCCTGGGCGATGGCGTTCTGGCCGTTGTTGGCGTCGATCACCAGCAAGGTCTCGTGGGGAGCGTCGGGGATCTTCTTGCCGATCACCCGCTTGACCTTCTGCAGCTCCTCCATCAGGGGCGCCTTGGTGTGGAGGCGGCCGGCGGTGTCCGCGATCACCACGTCGGCCCCCCGCGCCAGCGCTGCGCTGACGGCGTCGTGTACCACCGAGGCCGGATCGGCGCCCTCGTCGCGGCGGATCACCTCGGCCCCCGCCCGGTCACCCCAGATCTCCAGCTGCTGGATCGCCGCCGCGCGGAAGGTGTCCGCGGCGGCCAGGATGACCTTCTTGCCCTGGGCGGTGTAGCGGCTCGCGAGCTTGCCGATGGTGGTCGTCTTGCCCGAACCGTTGACACCGACCACCATCAACACCAGGGGTGCGTCGGCGCGCTCCTCCAGGCTGCCCTCGTGGGCTCCGACGATCTCGGACATCCGGCGTCTGAGGAAGTCGCGCACGTCGCCGGCGTCACTCGCCTCCTCGCCCTTCATTCCGGCGCGCAGCTCGTCGAGCAGCCGGGTGGTGGTGCGCACACCCACGTCCGCGCCGATGAGCACCTCCTCCAGCCGCTCCAGGAGTTCGTCGTCGATCCGGCCGCCGCCGGCGAACAGCTCGTCGATCCTGCGAACCAGCTGGCCACGGGTCCGCGCCAGCCCCCCCACCAGTCGGGCGAACACACCATCGGCGGCCGGGTCGTCCGGCTCCGGCGCGCCCAGGGCTGGCGGGGCCGCCGCCGGAGGGAGCGCCCTGCGCTTGCGCAGGACGACGAACAGGACGATGCCGACCAGGAGCACCCCGCCGGCCCCCGCGCCGATCCACGCGGCGGGGGGGACGCCCGCGGCGGCATCCTCCACGGGTGCCTGGACCTCGAGGGTCGCCGCGGTCTCTCGCCCGGTCGACGTGCTGACGGGCACCGGCTCGGCGCCTTCGGCCACGGCCTCCTCGGCGCCCTCGGTCGGTACCTCGACCGCCACCGCCTCGGTGGGCGCTTCTACGGACGGTGTCTCTGCTCCCGGGGTCTCCACGGACTCGGCGTCCCGATCTCCACTGGCTGGCATGGGTCTCCTCGATCTGACCGGGTAGAACTATTAATAGAACGCGTCAAGCGACCTCGATGTCCCCGACATCCTCGAGCTTCACCGACACGAGCTTCGAGATGCCGGGTTTCTCCATGGTCACTCCGAAGAGCACGTCGGCGACCTCCATGGTCTTTCGGGTGTGGGTGATCACCAGGAACTGGGTCCGCTCGCGCATCTCGCGCAGCAACTGGGACAGCCGGCGCACGTTGGCCTCGTCCAGCTCCGCGTCCACCTCGTCGAGGAGGCAGAACGGAGAGGGCCGGTAGAGGAAGACGGCGAACAGCAGCGCCAGGGCGGCCATGGCCTTCTCCCCGCCGCTCAGCAACCCCATGGCCTTGAGCTTCTTGCCCGGGGGCTGGACGTGCACCTCGAGGCCGGTCTCGAGCAGGTCGTCGGGGGTGGTCAGCGCGAGCGTGGCCTGACCGCCGCCGGTGAGGCGGGGGTAGAGGTCGCGGAAGTGCTCGTTGACGCGGTCGAAGGCCTCGGCGAATCGCTCCCGGCTCGTCCGGTTGAGTTTGGAGATCCCCCGGCGAATGCGCTCGATGGAGGCCTCGAGGTCGTCCATCTGCTCCCGCAGACGATCGTGCTGGGCCTTGACCTCCTGGTAGGCCTCGGGCGCCGCCATGTTGATCTCGCCGATCCGCTGCAGGTCTACCCGGACCTTGAGCAGCTTCTGGCGCCGCTCTTCGAGGGCCTCTGCGTCCAGCAGATCGTCCCAGGTGAAGGTGACGCGGATGCCCTGGCCCTCCTGATCGTCCTCCCCCCCGGGATCGACCTCGATGCCCTCTTCGGGTTCCTCGCCTCCGTCCTCGCCCAGCGCCCGGGGCAAGGTCCCCCTCAGGGTGAGGTCCACCTGGCCCTCGCCCTCGAGCTGGGCAAACACCTGCTTGAGGTGGAGGTCGTAGCCCTGACGCAGTTCGTCCCGCAGGTGGGTCAGCTCGGCCTCGACCAGTGCGACCTGCGTCGTGGCACTCTGGACCTGCTCCTCCAGTCCTGCCCGGGTGCCCCGCACCTGGGTGATCTGCGTCTCGAACTCCCGGACGGAACGCGACACCTCGTCCCGGTGGGCGATGGCGCGTTCCACCATCTCGCCGGCCTCCACGAGTTGTGCCCCGAGCTGCTCGGCCTCCTCCCCCAGGCGGCGGATGGACTTCTCCAGCGAGGCGATGCGGTCGGCAATCTCCTCCCGCTCCCGGTGTTCGCGCTGAAGCTGCGCCACGACCTCCTCGTTGCGCTCCTCGATCTGGCTCAGCCGGGCGCGCGCACTCTCCAGTCGCTCCCGCGCAGCCGTGGCGTCGAGCTTGGCCTGGAACGCCAGCCCACGGTGGTGCTCCAGCTCTCGCAGGCGCGCCTCGGAGTCGGCGGCCACACGCTCCAGCCTGAGCCGGACCTCGCGCAGCTCCTCGTCGACCGCTTCCAGCTCCCTGGCGCGGTCGTCCCGCTCCCCGTCCAGGGAGGCGATGGCGGCGGCGACGCTCTCGGCGTCCTCCCGGAGGACTCCCCGTCGTCGTTTGGCCTGCTGGACCGACGAATCGGCCGACTGGCGCTCGCCGTCGAGCCGCGCCCGCGTCACCTCCAGGGCGTGCAACCTCGCCTCGCAGGCCTTGCGCTCCTCGTCCAGGCGGTCGGTGGCCTTGGAGATCTCCTCCACGGTGGCGCGGGCGTCCGCCTCCTCGGCCCGGATGTCCGCCAGCTCGGCCTCCACCTGTCGCAGCTCACGCTTCTGCCCCAGGACGCCGGTCTCCTGGCCTGCGCCCCCGGTCAAGGCGCCGCTGCCCTCCAACGTGTCCCCGTTCAGGGTCACGATCCGCGGCGGGTCCTCCCATCGATCGCGCATCTGGAGCGCCGACTCCAGATCCCGGGTGATCACCGTATCTCCCAGCAGGAGATCGAGGGCGGGGAGGAACTCCGCGGGAGCCGACACGACCTCCCGGGCGACGGCCACGGCGAGGTCGTCGTCCACGGATCTCCGACCGGGAACCGCGCACAGGGCGTCCAGGGGCAAGAAGGTGGTGCGGCCCGCCTCCCGTTCCGCCAGGAACGCGATCCCTTCGATCCCGTGCTGCCTGGAGCGCACGAAGACCGCCTGCAACGCGTCTCCCAGGGCGGCCTCGACCGCCTGCTCGTACTCCGCGGGAACCTCGAGTACGTCCGCGACCGTGCCGATGATGCCCCCGTCGTCCTCCGCCTCGTCCCGCCGGAGCATCAGGGCACGAACCCCGGCGCCGAATCCCTCGAAGCGGCTCAGCACCTCGTCCAGGGACTGCCGACGGGCGTCTCGCTCCCGGGCCAGGGCGGTCAGCTCCTCGATGGCGGTCATCATCGCCGCCCAGGCCCCCCTCCGCCCGTCGAGTTCGTCGGCCACCTCGGCCAGATGGGTCCGCTGGCCGGTCATCTCGGCCTCGATCTCGCGCTGGCTCTCGATCCGTTCGTCCCGGGCGGTGCGGGCCTCGGCCAGGCGCGCCTCGGCTACCTCCATGTCCCCCCCGAGCCTCGACGCCCGCCGGGTGTGGTCGGCCTTGCGGTCGGCGAGTCCGTGCAGGTCCGCTCGCAGAGAGGCGGTCCGCGAGGTGAGCCTCTCCTCGTCGCTCCGCGAACGGCGCTGCTGTTCCAGCAGCGTCTTGAGGGCCCCGTCCGACGCGACCATCTCGGCCTCGCGTTGCTCCTGCTCGGTGGCCTTGAACTGCAGCTCCTGCTGGCGGGACGTCTGCTCGGTTCGGAGGCGCTCTGCCTCGTCGGCGAGCTGCTTCGAGCGCGCCTCCGAATCCTCCCGTTCCCGGACGAGTTCCTTGGCCCGCCGCTCCGCCCCGGTGATCTCCCGACCGCAGAATTCCCGCTCCTGCTCGCGGGACTGCACGTCCGCCCGCAACAGGGCCTGGCGCTCCTTGAGCTCGTCGACCGCCGCCCCGGCGTTTCGCAGCTGATCGCGGGCGGCATCCAGCTGCACCTGGGCGGTCCGCTCCTCGGCCAGCAGCCGGTCCCGCTCCCCCTGCAGATCCGTCAGGCGCTCCAGTCCCTCCCGGTAGCGGTCGGTCTGGGTCCGCGTCTCGGCCAGGGCCAGCAGGACCTCGCTCTCCTTGCGGAAGGCCTGGAGACGGCGGTAGCGGTTGGCCTTGGCGGCCTGACGTCTCAGGGCATTGGCCTGGCGCCTGAGCTCGTCCGCCAGATCGCCCACCCGCAGCAGGTTGTGCTCGGTGGACTCCAGCCGGCGCTGGGCCTCTTGCCGTCGGGCCTTGTACCCGACGATGCCAGCCGCCTCGTCGATGAGCGCTCGGCGGTCGGAGGGCTTGGAGTTGATGAGGTCGACGACCTTGCCCTGCTCGATGACCGAGCTGGCCCGCGCGCCGACCCCGGTGTCCATGAACAACTCGACCACGTCCTTGAGGCGGCACTTGGCGCCGTTGATCTGATAGGCGCTCTCGCCGTCCCGGTAGAGCCGGCGGCCGACCTCGACCTCGCCGAACTGGGAGAAGCGTTCCCCCAGGGAATCGTCGCCGTTGTCCAGCACCAGCGTGGCCTCGGCCACGCCCGTGGCCGCGCGCCCGGACGAGCCGCCGAAGATGACGTCGTCCATGCCTTGCCCGCGGAGGAGGCGGGGGTTCTGCTCACCCAGTACCCAGCGGATGGCGTCGAGGACGTTGGACTTGCCACAACCGTTGGGGCCGACCACGCAGGAGATACCGTCGGCGAACTGGAAGACCGTGCGGTCGCTGAACGACTTGAAACCGCATAGCTCCAGCCGCCGGATCCGCATGGTTGGATTCCCCGCTTCCGCATCCACGCGCAGCCGCGCACGGGCCGCCGCGCTGCGCGCTGGTGTCCGTTTACCACGCACGCGAGAGACGGGACAAGGAAAGGATGCGGGGGCGGGACCCGGGGGTTACTGCGCGTCCTCGAGGTCGGGGTCGATGTAGTCGCCGTCGGCCACCCGGTCCATGCTCCGCTCGAAGGCCTGGAGGTCCACCTTGCCCTCGTAGAACCCCGTGGCCGAGCCACCCCGCGTCAGGAAGGTCGCCCAGACCTCGTCGCCATCGGCGACGTGGATCACGAGCTCCTGGATCCGGACGTGGGCGACAGCGCCGTAGTGCCCCACGACGAGGGCGGCCTTGTACAGCGCGTCCATGCCCTCCTCGCCCTCCGGAGTCAGGATCCAGAGTTCCAGGTTCACCTCTTCGGGCTTCTGACGGTGCACGTCGAAGGGGGCCACCACCAGTGCCTCGACGCGGATCTCCCGGACCAGGACCCCGCTGTTGGCCAGGTCGATGAACAGGGCGTCCTTGAAGGTCTCCACGTTGCGGAAGCGCTGGACCCCCGGTGGGATCTCGCTCCTCAGCCGACCCTCCCGGTGCAGGTCGGTGGCGGCCGCGGGCACCTGGGTCTCCCCGCCGGCCTCCCCGGGCGACACCTCGTCGATCACGGCCTCCAGCCCCCCCGGGTTGCCCCGGAGCCGTTCTCGCACCTCGGCCTCGGTGGGGTACTGCCGCTCGGCACCGCTACGCACGACGCCGTAGTTGGCCAGGGCGCCCAGGACCGCCAGTACGCCCACCACGGCGGGCCAGAAGACCAGGGGGCGGCGGCGTTCCTCCCGCTCGAGCATGGGTGCCGCGCGGTTCTCGTGGATCTCCAGCGGGGTGGTCGTGGCCCGCTTCTGCTGGACGTACTCGACGAAGCTCCTGGGCTTCGTGGGCGGGGATCCGACGGCCGCCGACTCGCCGCTGCTCGCAGCCCAGGAGCCGGACGGCCCCGGGGTCTCCGCCCAGGAGCCGGAGGTCTCGCTGGTCTGAGCAGGCTCCGTGGCCGGCCCTCGCGGGGCCCCGCTGCCGCGGGGAACGGGCCGGGTCGGCACGGTCCGGGGGATGTCGCCGAGGACCTCGATGGAGGCATCGGGGATGTCGGGGAGCTCGTCCTCCTCGGCGGGGGGCAGCACAGGCACCTCGACGTCCCGCTGGGAGAGCTGGGTCAGCCACAGGTCGGTGTCCGCTTCGTCCGGCTCGCCCACCGCAGGATCCGACGGCGCATCCTCGCGCTTGCCGACGTCGTCCAGCAGCTGGGAGACCAGGTCGTCGACCTCCACCGACTCGTCCGTGTCCCAGGCCCGCCAGGGATCGGCGGAGGGGGCGGTGGGGGCGCGGTCTCCGGTTCGGTCCTCGGTTTCGGTTCGGTCGCCTTCCGCGGACTCGCGCGCCGCGGGTGCGGCGTCCGGGGAGATCCCCGCATCCAGCCGGGCCAGCATCTCCCCCACCGTCAGGGTGTTCGCGACCCCGTCCAGCTTCACCTGGTCCGCTGGCGAGATGAGGCGCCGGCCGACCAGCTCGCGCAGGGTCTCCACCTGCTCCAGCCGGAACTCGCGGTCTCGGGTGATGAGGGTGATTGAGCCCATCGAAGTATCGAGAATTCCTGGAATTTGATCGTAGTCTCCGCCGGGGTGACCGTCAACGGTCGAGGGACGTCGTCCCCACCGGTGGGCCGACACCCCGGCGCGTCTTCATCACCTCTTCCACGAACACCCGACTCCGGTCGTCCCAGCCCTCGTCGGCGAGTGCGGCGAGCCGCACCTCCCTCCCCGCCACGGGATCCGCCGCACAGTCGAGGGCGGCCGCGACCTGCCCCCCGGGGGGCGCGGCGACCCGGCGGGGCTCCTCCCCGGGGGCCAGGGCGGCCTGGGGGGGGCCGACCACCGGCCGGCCCGTGGCCAGGTACTCGCGGAGCTTGAGGGGATCGATGGCGTGGGTTCGGGGACCGACCACGTAGGGCAGCGCCCAGACGTCCACTCCGCGGGCCAGGCTCGGAAGATCCGCGTAGGGTACGGGACCCAACCAGCGCACAGAGCGGGCGGAGAGGTGCCGCCGAGCCCCGGACTCCACCGGTCCAGCGAGGGCGAGACTGCCCGGCCAGGTCCGGGCCACGGCCTCCAGCAGCGGCCAGTCCACCCGGTCGTCCCAGCGACCGAACGCGCCCAGCACCGGCCGAGGCAGTCCCTCGAGAGCCGGGAGGAGGGGGCCAGACCGGAGGGCGCGCGAGAAATGGTCCCGGTCCACCCCCTGGGGCAGGTGGATCCCGCCCCCGCGGCGACTTCGCGCGCCCTCGAGCAGCGCCCGCGAGGTCGCGAACGTCAGATCCACCCGGTCCATCAAGGCCCGCTCCAGTTCGGCCACCACGTCGCCGTCCACCCCGGGCCAGCGGGGCCAGTCGTCCACACGGTAGTACGCCGAGATCCGCGCGCGAACCCGGATCATGAACTCGAGCGCCGTGGGCAGCGCGGTGACGAAGACGTCCACCGGCCGGTCGCCCAGGACACGGCGCAGACCCCGGGTCAGCGCCCAGCCATTGAGCACGCGCGCGGTCGGAGAACCGGGCAGGGGGAGGGCGCGGGGGGCGAGTACGGTGACCGGGGAAACCGGTCCGCCGTGGGCGGCGATCCCCGCGATCCGGGCCGCCTTCCACAGCAGGCGGGACGCGTCACCGCCGCCCATTCGCGGTCGTCGCAGTCCCAGGGACTCCACGTGGATCACGCGGTGCTCGTGGGCCAGCGACAGCTCCAGGTGCCGCAGGGGGCTCGGGTGTTGCCAGTCGAACCCCGCGCAGACCACGGTCAGCGGGGTATTCGTGGCCGGGTCGGGAGGTGTGCGCGGCATGGGATTCCGAATCGTTTCACAATCCGCGCGTCCAAACCAATGAGCGCTTGGCCGGCGAGGAGGCGGGTATACTCGACCGGTGGTGGGTGGACACGAAGGGGACATGAGCGACGGGACCCGGAGGTTCGGCAAGTACGACCTGGCCGAGGTCCTCGGTGAGGGGGGGATGGCCCGCGTCTACCGCGCGGTACGCGCCGGGCCGATGGGGTTCCGCAAGGAGGTCGCGCTCAAGCAGATCCTCCCCCACGTGGCCCGTGAGGAGAAGCTGCTTCGGGCCCTGATCAACGAGGCCCGCCTCGGGGGACACCTGCGGCACAGAAACGTGGTCGAGGTCTACGAATTCGACCACGTGGAGGACACTTACTACATCGCCATGGAGTTCGTGCAGGGGCTGACCCTCGACGAGGTGCTGCACCGCACACCGCCTCCGGGGCGGCTGCCGCCGCGGATCGTGCTGCAGATCGCCCTGCAGGTCTGCGCCGGGCTGGAGTACGCCCACGGCGCCACCGACGAGGACGGGCGGCCGATGCACCTGGTCCACAGGGACCTCAAGCCCGCCAACCTGATGCTCGAACGGGACGGCGTGGTCAAGATCATGGACTTCGGCATCGCCCGCGCCGAGACCAATCTGTTCAAGACCTCCACGGCCGCGGTGACCAAGGGCACGCCGATCTACATGAGCCCGGAGCAGGTGGAGGGCAAGCCCCTCGACCGCCGATCGGACCTGTTCAGCATGGCTTCGGTCGCGGCCCAGATGGTGACCGGCGACACGGCCTTCCAGGGAACCCAGCTGTACCACGTGCTGCAGAAGGTGGCCCGTGCCGAGGTGAGCGAGGTCCTCGATCGGGTCGGCGAGCACCTGCCGGCCCTGGTCCCCGTGCTGGAGATCGCGTTCCAGCGCGATCCGGAAGACCGCTACGCTTCCGCCGCCGAGATGGGCCGGGCGTTGACCGGGGTGTACGACTCGCTGGAGGGGGACGAGGCCCTCGGCCCCTGGCTGGCTTCGACCTTCCCGCCGGACAAGGACCGGGCCGGCAGCGGGCCGGAGGTGGGTACGGGCGCCCCCACCCGTCCGCCCACGGAGGCCGGCGGTCTGCAGCCCATCGACACCACCCTGTCCACGCGCACCGAATCCCCCGTGGAGACTCTCGGCGCGCACCACGGAGCAGTGCCTGACGGGGGCGGGACGCCCTCTCCGGCCGCCGACCGCGCCGCCGGACCCCTGTCGGAGGAGGCGGCCCCACCCCGCCACCGGAGCCGACCGGGAGTCTGGGTGCTGGTCGGCTCGCTGGTGACCCTGCTCGCGGTCTGTCTGGTGGTGATCGTCCTGTTGCTGCTCTCCCACCTCCCAGGCGGGGGTCCGGCGCCGGTCCGGCTGGCCGATTCCGCGTCGCCGTCGCTCGAAGACGACGCGGTGGCGGACGCGGGCGATCCCGACGAGGACGCCGGGGGCGGAGAGGTGGCCCTCGACCAAGCACCTTCCGGGGCCTCGACCGCCGGCGAGCCGCCGGACCCGGGCACCGCCCCCCCTCCCGAGGTGGACGACGAGGGGGCAGCCGCGGCCGAACCAGAGACCGCTGGAGGCGGGCCGGGGGACGGGGATCCCGCCCCAGTAGAGGACGACGCCATCGCGGATACCGCCGCGGACGGCGACCCGGATGTCGGCCCAGCGGATGCCGAGACGGAGGCGCAGGCGGTGGGCCGCGGACGCCCGGTACTCCCGCCGGCAGGCACCTACCGCGGCAAGCACAGCGAACGGGAGGGCGTGCTCCCCGAGCGGATCGTCAAGGGCCTGGCCGCCCGCGGGACCGACCGCCGGGCCCACGCGGCCGAGGACCTGGAAGACCACCGCACCGCGGCGGCGTCCGAGACCATCGAGGAGCTGGTCAAGGGCGAGGACGACAGGGAGGTGCGCCGATACGCCCTGGAGGCCGGCCGCAAGCGCCGCACGGCGGCAGACACGCGCATCGCGGCCTGGGCGCTCCGCAACGACCCGGATCCCGATCTCCGGCTCCAGGCCGCCCGCCTGCTGGCCTCCTACGAGGACCCCGCGTCTCTCCGACCCCTGTGCAAGGCCCTGATGAGCGACGAATCTCCGGAGGTTCGGGAGGCGGCGGCGGAAGCCATCGAGGAGTTCGGCGACGAGAGCTGTCTGCCAGCCCTGGAGTACCAGCTGGCGGTCGAGGAGGACGGGTCGGTGCTCGAGGCCATCGAGGACGCCATCGACGAGATCGGGGACTGAGCGGGCGGCCCGGTTCAGAACCGCAGGGTGCCCGTCAGCGCGCCGACGACCATCACGCCACCGGCCCACTCCACCGCGTCCCCGTTGGTCACCGGCAGGACCACCCCTTCGGGGACCAGCGACGGGTCCTTTTCGTAGCTGGCCGGCAACGCACCGTGCACCTGGATCGCGAGGTCCAGGGACCCCATCCCCGCCAGCAGGCCCAGGGGATCCGGGGCGTAGAGCCCGAGTCCCGCCGTGCCGCTGATCACGGGGGAGTCCATCAGATTGGTGGGGCCCGGTTGCGGGCGGACCAGGGATGGATCGTAGGAGCCACCCGCCCGGATCACGATCCCCGCCCGTCGGGCCTGCTCGGCCGCCGCCCCGGGCGGGATGTCGAAGCCGGCCCGCCCCGTCGCGGTGGCCCGGAACGCCCCGGGGGCGACGGGGCGCCCGTCGACCAGGCCGTAGGCCGCCTCCCGGTCCTCGGGGAAGTTCCAGAACACCGACATCCCGCCCTCGTCCTCCCGACCCTCCTTGATCACGCCGGCGCTGGGGATCATCTTGCTGTACTGGTTCCAGGTCACGTCGACGTACGCGGCGGCGCGCGCGTGATCCAGGGCGAGACCGAGGCAGATCTGACGGGGCGTGTAGAAGTCGATCAGGCTCGTCACCGCCGTGGCGCTCACCTTGTCCACCAGGACGAAAACCGGGTCGAGCACCCCGGGGTCGATGAGGTCCATGGACAGCTCGGTGGGATCGAGGGCCACGTAGAGGGGGTTGCGGTACGTGAGGCCGAAGCGGAGCCCCCGCGGTCGACCGGCCAGGCGTTCGAAATCGATGATGAGGCCCGCGATGGGTCGCGCAGCGGGTTTGATGTGGAACTCGGCCATGCGCAGGTTGGCCAGGGCGATGGCCGAGTCGTCGCTGGTGCTGCCTTCCCAGGCATAGTCCACGGTCAGGCGCGCGTGGGCCGTGACCTCCAGGTCGAAACCCAGCAGCAGCCCGCGAAATGGCTCGGCGGAGAAGCCCGCGTACAGCGCCATCCGGTGCGCCCGGTTCCGCCAGCGCATCAGGGTGGGGATGTACGGATCCTCCTGCTCGAAGTAGAAGAACCCCTTGCCCGGGTGGGTGTAGGCCAGGCCGAAGCGCAGCCAGGGGGCGATGCGCTTGACCAGCCCCAGGTGCAGGCCGTGCGGGGAGAGGGCCTCGTCCATGACCCGCTCGTCGCGGCCATCGGCCCATTCGACGCCGTCCACGTCCGGGAACGAGGGGAACGCGAGCTGTCCACCCAGGCTGAACGAGTCGAACGCGGCGAGCCCCATGGCGGCGGGGTTGTAGAACAGCGATGCCCACTCGCCGGACAGCGCGCTCCCGCCGTTGCCCCGGCCCATGGCCGCGGCGCCCACGCCGAACATGTCTGCCTGCCCAGCGGACGCCATGCCCGCCGTCGACAGGACCGTCCACAGGATCCAGGGAAGGAGGATTCGGATACGCACGCTTCGCTCCCAGGCGGCGGACCACGGATCGGCTCAGCCGCCCCGGGATGGTACCGGAGCGGGCGCCGTGGGGGTAGTCGGCCAGCGGGCGGGCGGCGCGCCCGGCTCACCCCCGTGGCTCGACCCCCTCGGGCGGCCGCCGGGACCGCAGGAAGACCTTCAGGACGTCCTCGTGGATCCGGTAGTGCCCTCCGGGAAGGCGGCTGGCGGACAGCTTGCCCCCGCGGATCCAGCTCTGCACGGTGCGGCGGCTCACACCGCACCTCAGCGCAGCCTCCGCGACCGTCAGGTATGCCCGTCGACCATGACCCATGGCTGACCCTGGCCCTCCGCGGGCGACATTGAAGCACCGGGGCGCCCGGCCGTCGAGGGGGTCCCGGGGCGACCCCACGTCGGACTTGCGGTCCAGTCCCGGGGCGGATATACGGATGCACAGCCGTCGCACGTCCCAGGCCAACCACGAGGTACACGCATGAACCGACTCCTCCTCCTGCTCGCCCTTCTCTCCTTCTCCATCGCCGGATGCCCCGGCACGGAAGCGGACGACGACTCCGCAGGAGACGACGACACCACCGGTGACGACGACGACGACATGGAGCTGCCCGACTACACGGACTCCCCATGCTACGGAGAGGTGGAGACCACCCAGCTCTTCGACCACGACACCATGTCCTTCACCCCCCTGGACACGACCTGCCGGGCCGAGGGCGACCGGACCATGGTCTACGTGGACGACCGGATCTGGGAGGATGCGGTGGACCAGGAGCTGGTCAACACCTTCATGCACCGCTTCGAGATCTACAGCGACGAGGGCGCCTTCGATCCCAACGTGGGGATCCTGGGCAACGACGAGGCGGTGTTCGGCGAGCTCGACGTCTCGACCTTCCCCAACGAGAAGCTGCACATCTTCGTCGTGGACACCGGCGGAATGGGCGACGGCTACGTCTGTCCGACCAGCATGGGCTGGTGCGAGTACTACTGCCTGCACATCGACGGCGTGCAGATGTACCCCATCGACGGCGACTACGCGCTGTCGGTGACCGCCCACGAGACCTTTCACATGATCCACCACTTCCTGGACGGGAACGAACACCCGTGGGTCGACGAGAGCCTGGCGGAAGCGGCGATGACCGCCAACGGCTTCTACACCGACGATGCCTGGGTCAGCTCCTTCCTGCACAACACGGACGTCAACTGGGGACCGGGGGATCCGGATCACGGCGCCGCGAACTATGGCGCCTTCTTGCTCTGGGGCACCTACCTCTGGGAGCACGGGGGGGCGGACCTGATGGGCGCGATCACCGCCGAGTCGTCCGACGGCTGGGTGGGTCTGGACGCGGCCCTGGCCGACACCGGGGACGACGAGGCCTCCTGGGACCTGTTCCTGGACATGATCGTGGCGATCTACCTGGACGACCCCGACCTGGGCTACGGATTCGAGTCCTTCGACATCGATCCGGTCAGCACCCTCACCGAGCTGGGGCCGGGGGAGGACAGGGACGGTCACCTCAATCCCTACGGCATCGACTACTACGACCTGGATCCCGCAGGTTCGATGGATTTCGAGATCACCTCCGACGTCGCGGCGCCGGTGACGGCGCTGGCGGTGAGCGTGGGCGCCCAGGTCACCATCGAGGACGTGAGCGAAGGGGGCCAGATCACCGTGGAGTCGGGGGAGATCGGCTTCCTGGCAGTCACGGCCGAGCTCGAGGCCGACTACTCCATCGTCGTCAACTGAGGGAACCTCGAGCGGCCTCGCGGTTGCTCGAACGGGGGAGCACCATGGACGTCACGCTCGCCGGGTTCAACCTGGACACCTCCGTGATCGCCGAGGCCGAGGAGCGCGGTGTCGATCGGGAGATGCTCACCCCCGAGCCCCTGTCCGCGGCCTATGCCCGGATCAGTCGCTACCGCAAGCCGGTGGGGGAGCTGCGCCGCGTCGCGCGGACCGAGGTGGCCAAGGCCCGCCGGTCCAACCACCGCATCATCTGGGAGATGGGGCACCACTCGGTGGCCGAGCACGCGGTCTTCAACTTCGATCTGGTGGGGGTCTCCAGGCTGGCCATCGAGGCGGTGGAGCAGTTCCGCCTCTGCTCGTTCACCGAGAAATCCCAGCGCTACATCACCCTCGACGGGGACTTCGTCCTTCCGCAGGAGGTGGAGGACGCGGGTCTCTCCGCCGAGTTCAATGCACTGATCGAGGCGCAGAACGCCCTGTACAGCGACGTCAACGAACGCCTGCTGGCCGACCTGGTGGCGGCGGACCCCGAGGCCGCGCGGGTTCGCAGCACGATGCGCCTGCTGGAGGGGGCAGCCAAGGAAGACGCGCGCTACGTCACCGCCATGGCCACCGAGGGCCAGCTGGGCATGACGGTCAACGCCCGCAACCTGGAGTTGATGCTCCGGCGCTTCGCCGCCCACCCCCTGGCCGAGGTGCGGTCCCTGGGGCAGGCGCTCTACGGCGAGGTGGAGCAGGTGGCCCCTTCGCTGGTGATCTTCACCGAGGCCTGCGACCGGGATCGCCTGACGTACGCCGACCTGGCGGATCGGGTCCCCGCGGAGCTGGCGCACGCCGAGCTTCCGCCCGGTGAGACCGACGGGGTGGCCCTGGACAGCGGCCGCGTCCGGCGGATCTCGGCGACACCAGACGCCGACGTGCGGCTGGTGGCCGCCCTGCTACACACCGTATCGGGCCAGTCGTACGAGGCCTGCCGCGGGCACGCGGCGGGCCTGAGCCAGGACGCACTGCGGGGCCTGGTGACCACCGCCATGCGGCACCTGGAGCTCTACGACTCCATGCTCCGGGAATTCGAGCACGTGGGGTGTTCCTTCGAACTGCACCTGTGCGCCGCTTGTTTCGGGCAGCTCAAGCGCCACCGGATGATGACCCTGACCGCCCAGCCCTACGATCCCAGCCTGGGCCTCACCCTCCCGCCGGCGGTGGTCCGCGCCGGGTTCGCCGGCCGTGTCCACGACGTGGCCCGTCGCTCCGAGCGGCTGGCCGCGCGCATCGCCGAGTCCGACCCCGCCGCCGCGCCCTACGCCCTGTTGAACGCCCACCGGCGCCGGGCCCTGGTCACCCTCAACGCCCGCGAGCTGTACCACATCTCTCGGCTCCGGGAGGACGAACACGCCCAGTGGGACATCCGTGTACTGGCGGGGGAGATGGTTCGCCAGGCCGCAGAGGTCATGCCGCTGACCCTGCTGCTCAGCGGGGGCAAGGACGTCTACGTGGAGCGCTACCGGGAGGTCTTCGGCACCGAACCGGGGGTCACCGAGACCCAGCTCCCCGGCGCCAAGGTGCCCTGCGGCGCCGGCTGATCCACAGCGCCAGGACCCACGAGAGCCACGCCGCGGACGGAGGATTCCGCCGGCCCCCGAGGCTGGTGGCGCACCCACCCCGGTTGTCCACCTCGTCCAGGAAGGACTCCTCGGGCTCGTCGTCGTCGTCGTCCCCGCTGTTGTCGTCGTCGTCCCCGGGGATCTCGATGTCCAGGTCGGCTGTCTCCGCGATCCACTCGAGCACCGCATCGACGCGGTTCTCGCCCCCGCCGCCATCGCAGGCGTCGTCGTCCGGATCCAGGGGGTAGACGAAGGAGGTCACGGCCAGCTGGACCCAGCCGCCCCCCTGCTCGACGAACAGGGGGCCACCCGAGTCCCCAGAGCAGGTGTTGTGTCCCGGGGTCTCGTGGTAGATCAGCGGCCCGTCGACGTAGCCGATCTCCACGTCGGTCTCGCGCTTGATCCCCGCCGTGGTACCCGCGTAGACGTCCTCGTTGCCGTACCCCACCACCCGCATGGTGGTCCCGATCCAGTCGCTGTCCACCCGCTCGGTGTTCAGCGTGACCGGGGTCTCGGCCACCTCGTTGGTCAGGAGCAGCACGGCCACGTCGAGGCGGCCGCTGTCCGGTTGGTACCCGACGTGGGGGATGGCCTCCTCCACGTCCACCACCTGGCCGGGTTCGAAGAGGGACGGTCCGAGGAACACCTGGTCGCCGGACAGGCCGCTGTCGGCGCAGTGGGCGGCCGTGAGGACCGCCCTCGGACCGATGAGCGTCCCGCTGCACAGCCCCCCTTCTCCGCCGCCGATCAGGTAGGCCACGACCTCCGGCCAGTCGGTGGTCACCTCGCCGCCCACGACTCCGTACCCGCGAACGGTCACCCCCTCCCCCGGCCCCTCCGTCGGGGTGCACCCCGGGGTCAGGGCGAGGAGCAACACACCGGCCAGGATCGTGCGCTGGGCCACCAGACCTCCTCGCCACATCTTACATGGTCACCGCCGGTGCTCCGACAGCGGAGGCCTCCGCTTGTGAGCGACTGGCGCCCAGGCTATCATCCGTGCTGGTCCGACCATCGTGCCATCGGGTGGCAACACATGCCGACGTTCAAGCCCATTGCTCGACAGAAAGCCTCCGAACAGGTCGCCGAACAGATCCGGCGGTCCATCGTCGACGGCCTCCTCCGGCCGGGACAGCGGCTCCCGTCGGAGCGGGATCTGGCCGCCCAGTTCGAGGTCACACGGACCACGCTCCGCGAAGCGCTGAAGAAACTCGAAGGCCTCAAGCTGATCTTCATCCGCCACGGCGACCGCGCCACCGTGCTGGACTACATGCGTCACGGCAGCCTCGAGCTGCTCAACGACCTGCTGGCCCGCAAGGACCGGATCAACGTCGGCCTGCTCGAGAACGTGATGGAGGCCCGGGTCCTCATCGGGGCCGAGGTGGCCCGACTGGCGGCGCGCCGGCGCACCGAAGACGACCTGTTGAACCTGGAGGAATCCCTCGAGGGACTGGCGCACGCCCTGGACGATCCGGCGCGTTTCCGGGAGCTGGAGTTCGACTTCTTCCACGCCCTGTCGACGACGGCTCACAACCTGGTCTTCGTCTTCCTGCTCAACTCCATCCGGAGACTGTACCTGAACAACATCGACTTCTTCGCGCCGCTGGTGGCCGATCCGGAGGCGACGCTGGCCAACCACCGAGCGGTGCTGGCCGCGATCCGGATCCAGGATCCAGGCGAGGCGGCCAAGCTGGCCCGCGGATTCCTCGAGGCCGGACAGCAACGGATCCTCGACGCGCTGCAGCGAGAGGAGGCGGACGTGACTCCCGTGGGACCTGCGGGGGAAGAGCCTCCGCACCCCGGTTCCGCCCGTGGCCGTAGCCGACGGGGTCTGCGGGAGCGGTTCCGGCGTGGCGGCCGATCCCGGGGCGAGGACGAGCCCACATGAGGCGGTCGCCGGTGCGCGGGGTGAGGTAGCCGGGTGAGGTGGCAGCGTCGGCGCGTGGCCGTGGGGTGTGCCGTCGCAGCGGCGGTGATCGCGATCCTGGGGGTCTCCGTGTTCCGCATCGGCTTCTTCTTTCCCCCTCCCCTCGCCCGGGTCCCGATCCAGGGTCCCGAGGATGCGAGCGTCGGCTGGAAGGGCGAGCCCCTGCGGGTGATGGTGTGGAACCTGCAGTACTGCGCCTCGCGCAAGCACGAGTTCTTCTACGACGGCGGCACGGCGGTCCACGTCCCCGCCGAGGACGTGGCCACCACCGTCGAGGCCGTCTCGGAGGCGATCCAGACCCACGCTCCCGACCTGGTTTTGCTCCAGGAGGTGGACCGCGACTCCGCGCGAACCGGGCGCGTGGATCAGCTGGCGGCGATCCTCGAGCGCGCCCCCTACGACCGCCACGTGGCGGCGCCGTACCACCGGGTGCGCCACGTTCCCCATCCGCCCGGAGAGCACCTGGGCCGCGTCCACATGGACCTGGCCACCTTGAGCCGGTACGAGCTGACCTCGGCCAAGCGCATCCAGCTACCCCTGCTCAAGGAGCCCTTCTACCGCCGCCTGTTCAACCTCAAGCGCGCCGTACTCGAGGCCACCGTGCCCCACCCCGGGGGTTCGCTCACCGTGCTCAACACCCACCTGTCCGCCTTCACCTTCCGGGACGGGACGCTGCAAGCCCAGCTGGAACGGATCCAGCGGCGCCTCACCGAGCTCGATCGGCTGGGATTCCCGTGGATTCTCGCGGGCGACTTCAACATGCTGCCGCCGGGTGATGATCCGTCACGGCTCGGAGACGAGGCGGGGATGTACCCGGAGGAGAATCCCCTGAACGACCTGCTGGACGCGGGGTACGGCCTGGTTCCGGAGCCGTCGGCCGCCCTGGCGGATCCGGCGGCCTGGCGAACCTACCTGCCCTTCGGCGCCGCGGATCCCGATCGCACCCTCGACTACCTCGTCCATTCGCCCGGGGTCGAGATCCTCTCGGCTCGCGTGCTCGGGGAGTACGGGGAGGTCTCGGACCATCTGCCGCTGCTCGTCGAACTGGACGTTCGCCGCGGGAGTGGACAATGATGCCTACGACTGAGCAAGCGGACCGGGGCGGGCGGGAAGGAGCGCCTCGGGCCGCCTGGAAGGAGCCACGATGAACGGCCAGAACGGCCACACCTACAACCGGTTCGTCTGCCCCCACTGCGAGGTGGACCTCAATCCGGGCAACGGACCGATCATCAAGATGCGGGGACGCCTGGACTCCCCCACGTTCTCGGTCTCCACCGATGTGTTCCTGCCCTCGGGTCTGGGGGTGTACGGGCGGCTGACGGCCACCTCGGTGGAGCTCCGCGAGGGGGCGAAGATCCAGTTCTCGTGTCCCTCCTGTGGGGACCCCTTCTCCAGGGCCGAGGCCGACGATCTGGCCTACGTGCGGATGTTCGATTCCGAGGGCCGCTCGTTCCTGGTCAAGTTCAACAAGAACTACGGCAAGCGGTCGACCTTCGTGATCGACGCCTCGGGGGGCAACCTCCAGCGGGAGTTCGGCGAGGACGCCGAGGACTACCGCCACAGCGTCGACGCGGACAAGGATCGGAATTTCTTCGGTTCCTGAGCGGAGCCGAGGGAGACGCGTCAGGCTTCAGGCAGAGGAATCGCGTTCGCTGCCTTCGGCGGCATCGCCTTGCTCTCGGAGCTTCTGCCGAATCGAATGTCGATCGAGTGGAGACGGCCTCCCGGCCCGACGCCCGACGCCCTGCTCAGATGTACTGACCGCCGTCGACCTTGATCACCTCACCGGTGATGTGGCGCGCCCGATCCGACGCGAGGAAGGTCACCAGCCCCGCGATATCCTCGGGATCGGCGATACGGCCGAGCACGCTCTCGTCCTCGGCGATCTTGATGAACTTCTCGGGGATGTTGTCCGCCATCGCCGTGCGCACCATGCCCGGCGCGACCACGTTGACCGTGACCTGGGCCCGGCCCAGCTCCTTGGCCACGGCCTTGGAGAAGCCGATGCCGCCCGCCTTGGCCGCGGCGTAGTTGGACTGGCCGAACTTGCCCCGCAAGCCGTTGATGGACGAGATGACGATGACCCGCCCGAACTTCTGCTCCCGGAAGATGGGCGACACCGCGCGGGTGTAGTTGAACAGCCCCTTGAGGTCCGCCCCGAGGACGGTGTCCCACTGGGCCTCCTCCATCTTCCAGATCACGCCGTCCCGGTTCAGTCCCGCGTTGAGGACCAGGATGTCCAGGCCCCCCAGGGTCTCTCGGACCTCCTCGACGACCTCGAAGGTCCGCTGGTGGTCCGAGACGTCGGCCTGCACCGGAAGCGCCTTGACTCCGTGGCGCTCCACGGCCTCGGTGAACGCTTCCGCGGCGTCCATGGATCGACCGCAGGCCGCCACGTGTGCCCCGTGGGCGGCCAGATCCTCGCTGATGGCCAGCCCGATACCCTTCATCCCGCCGGTGACCAGCGCCACTCGACCGTCAAGCAATCCACCCTGCGCGCTCATGCTCGATGCTCCTTCGTCTTGTCGCCCTCCCGGGCGTGAATCGAAGCGGCATGATAGCTCGCTATCAGCCGCCGTACACCTCGTCCTGTTCGATGGCCGAGAGCACCCAGCCGAACTCTCCGGTCACCACCTTGGTCTCGCAGTACGCACACACGCCGGCCTGGGAGACCTTCAGCGGAGCGCCGCAGCTCGGGCAACCGCCCGGCTCCGCCGCCTCGTCGCTGGCCGCACCCGCCCGGCGGATGAACGTCCAGTATTCGCTGAACGCCCGCGGCTTGGACTTGGACCCGGAGACCGGCTTGCCCTCGGCGTCGATCACGTAGTCGATCATCGAGGCGAACAGCCGGACCGTCACCGCGTCGTAATACGCGTCCTGCTCCACCTTGGCCAGCTCGACCCTGCCTGCCTCGATGCGTTCCAGCACGTTTCGCAGGCCCTCGGCCCGGTACTGGTCGATCCAGAACCGGTGCGTGGAGTACAGATGGTCGGTCTCGTGGGCCCGCGCCCGGTCCCAGTCCAGGGTGGTCCAGGCCCGCTGCAGCTCCTCGAAGATCCCGGTCACCCGCCCCTTGAACTGCTGGATGTCGAAGGCGGGATCGCGCATCTTGAGCGCCCGAAGCTCCGCGCCCAGGCCCGGCTGGACCACGGTGGGCAGCTGGGTGCCCGTCTCCACGCCGCCGCTCAGCTTCAACTCCGCGCGCGTCCGCGGGCGCCGGGCGAGCACCTGCACCGAGCTGACCACCCAGTGGAAGTCGCCGCGATCGACGACGTTCTTGCAGTACGGGCATGTCCCGTCTTGGCGGAGGTCCACCGCCGCGCCGCAGCTGGGGCAGCGGAGCTCGGAGATGGCCTCGGGTCCCCGCGAGAGCACCCCGGCCCGGCGGCGGAAGATCCAGCGCTCGTGGGCGTAGAGGGTCGACTCGGTCGCCGCCTTCCCCCGCCCCGAACGCTCGGTGTAGTTGGACTCGAACTCCACGGTCAGCGCCCGATGGGCGCCCCCCCAGCCGCCCACCTCGACCACCCGGCTGGCCCCGACCACGATCCGCTCGACGGCGTCGAGGGTTCCGGGCGCAGGCTGCTGGCCCAGTTGCTTGCGGACCGCCGCCGAGAGGTAGGGGGCGAGGTTGTCGAGCTTGCCCGAGCCCCGGTGCTCGTGGGCCCGGGTGTACAGCAGCTGGACGAAATCGAGGAGCAGGGGGCGGGAGAAGTTGGGGTCCTCCTCCCGGAGCCGGTCGAGCCCAGCGGTGACCGCGGCGGCGCGTTGCAGCGCGGTGGCCCGCGCCGGTCGCTGTGCCGGCCTCGATCGTCGTGACGTCCCGCGCTTCTTGGCCTTGTGGCGGAAGATCAGGATCACGACGATCACGAACACGATGTCGAGGGGGATCCCGATCGCCGGGTACTCGATGGTCAGCCAGATCAGGAACCGCGCGATGTACCACAGCAGCAGGATCAGCGCCCCGTCGTCGCCGCCGCCACCGCCGCCCGAACCGCCGCCTCCACCGAAGGAGTCGCCGCCACCGACCCGGGCCAGGGCCTCCGTCGGATCCAGGAACAGGCCCAGCACCGCGAGCACGGCGAGGGCCAACCCCAGGGGCCCCCAGATCCTTCGTCCGTGAGGACCTCGGTCGAACCGCGCCCGCATCACACAACCCTCGGCCGGTTCGGGATCTCGTCCGGGTTGTCGTCCGTCGCGGGAAATTCCCGCGCCAACAGGGTCTCGGCACCGCCCAGCAGCTGGTCCAGGGCCGCCTCCCAGGCCTCCGCGCTCAGGCGGGGGGCGGCGTCCGAAGCCAGTCGATTCCACTCGCCCCGCGGGATCCGGCCGTCGAGGCCGTGATCGGGGATCACCTCGACGTGGCGCTCCGCCAGAGACGCGAAGATCAGCAGACCAGTGCGCTCCCGGGTCGCGGACACAGCCTCGTCGACAAAGGCCTCCTTGGCCCGGGCGCGGGCGCGGTCCACCCGGCGATCGTGCGTCGCCATCCAATCCACGAGTTCTGGCCAGCGCCAGCCGGCCAGGATCCCCCCGAGTCCCGCGACGAAGACCACCGGGAGCACCAGGGGTTCCGGCACGGAGATTGGCAGGTACAGCACTCCGAAGAGTGCCACGGCGGCCAGGACGGCCGCGGGGAGGATCGCCAGGTCGCGGTACTCGCCGGAACGGCGCGCGATCACCAGGACCACCTCGGCGCAGGTCGAACGCTCCACCTGGGCGACCCGTGCCTCGAGCCGATCCAGGCTGGCCTCGGGAATCTCCGTCGAACCCATCGCTCCTCCGCATCCGGGCACGGCCAGCCCCGGTGGCTGGACCCGGCGGTCGGACCCCGGGGATCATACGCGCTTGATTTTTGTCACGATACGCCGTAATCGTCGGCTGAGCGGGAGCCTGTCGACCTGCGCCTCGCAGCGACCCGGATCCCACCTGGAGGGACGACCTTGAGACATCCACAGCTGGCGATCGCCGCAGCGGTCTTGCTGTCGACATGGTACTGGATCGGCTGCCAGTGCGGCGACCCCGCCGAGGGGGCCGGGCCCGGAACGGATCCAGCGGACGGTTCCGATGTGACAGCGACTCCCGGTGAGTCCGGTGACGCCGCTGGAGACGAGTCCGGTGTGTCTGCCGACGTGCGGCGGATCATCGACGCGGGCGACGCGGGCGAGATCGCCGCGGAGCTCGAGCGGCGCGCAACACGGCTGCGGACCCTGGTCGGTGAGACGGAGAAGCGGGCGGGGGAGCTGGAGGGCACGGCGGAGGCGATGACCGGTCGCAAGGAGACGCTGGACCCCCGGGATCCCGCGGTGGTCGACACCCTCGTCGCGTCGGCGGAGTCTCTGGTGCAGGGGACCTCCAGCCTGGAGCAAGAGGTCACCGAGGCGCGACAGCTGACCACGGATCTGGTCGCGCTCGCGGACTCCCTGTACGGCCGCCCCGCCGATCCCGCGAAGGCGCCCGCTCCGCCCGCCGCCGGGACCGGGAGCGGGGACGCGCCAGCCCCGGCAGAGTAGTCCATCTCCTGTCACATCGATTGCCCTTCACGGATCGGTAAACCGGAGTTCACGGGTCCCCTTTGCCCCCGTCCGTTCGGGGGGTTATTCCTTGACGCGGTGGGGGGGGCCCGGTAGCTTGTCCCGGTTCGAGTCCCAGCAAAAGAACGTGCGCCAGCGCGCGTAGCGGAGAAGAACATGGGCGCTGTATCGGACGGGATGTTGCGAAGTCTCCGGGATCGGTTGGTCCCGCTGATCCGGAGGACGGCCGAGGACGTCGTCCTCGACGTCATCGAGCGCAAGGGGATCCCCAGTCGCACGGAGTTCCGCCAGACCATGGCGGACGTGGAAGAGAAGGCGAGGATCGTCGAGTCTGCGAAGCGAGAGATCGCCTCGCTGGCTTCCGGCGGCGATGCCGGACCCAAGGACTAGCCGGCGCCCCCCGAGGGGACGGCGCCCGACCATCACAAGGCACCCGGGAGAAACGGACCATGAGCACGATCTCCAATTTCCTGCTCGCCAACCTCGCCGAGCGGCTCACGCCGTTGCTGCAGACCCCCGTCGAGGACATCGTGTACGAGATCCTCGACCGCAAGGGACTGCCCACCCGGTCGGAGATTCGCGATCTCAAGAACCGCCTCGAACGCATCGACGAGGAGGTCAAGGAGCTGACCGAGCAGCTGGCCCGCGCGCGGGAACAGGCCGCGGCCGTCAAGGCGGCTCCCGCTCCGGCCAAGGCCGCCGAACCCAAGGCCGCCAAGCCCAAGGCCGCCAAGCCCAAGGCCACCAAGCCCAAGGCCGCCAAGGCCGAGCCCGCGGCCGCGGAGCCGGCGGCGCCCAAGCGGCGCGGTAGGCCGCCTCGCCAGGGTCCGCCCCCGGAGTGCACGGCCGCGGACTGCATCTTGCCGGTGCGGTCCAAGGGCCTGTGTGCCAAGCACTACCAGTCCTGGCGCCGGGGCCGGCTCGAGGGATTCGTGTCTCCCGATGGGTTCGTGCTCGTCGATGGCAAGCGGGTCAAGCTCGACAAGCGGTACGCGGGCGCCCCCGTCACCGCGAAGATCGCCGGCGCCGAGGTTCTGATCGGCGTCAAGGGCAAGGAGCTCAAGCGCAAGCTGCCCAAGGAGACCACGAAGCGGCGGAAGGCCGCCCCGAAGAAGGCCGCCCCGAAGAAGGCAGCCCCGAAGAAGGCAGCCCCGAAGAAGGCAGCCCCGAAGAAGACTGCCCCGAAGAAGTCCGGCAGGAAGCCCGCGGCCAAGAAGGGCAAGGCCAAGAAGGCCTGATCCTCCGCTCCCTCAGCTCATTCGATCACCCTGGCGATCACCTCGGCCAGAGCCCTCACTCCAAACCGGAATCCCGCGACGGGAATCCGCTCGTCCACTCCGTGAAACAGGTCCGAGAACGCATCGTCCGGTCCCAGCCGTACCGGTGAGAATCCGATACAGCGAGCGCCCAGGGTGGACCAGGCCTTCGCGTCGGTGAACCCGGGAATCAGGTTGGGCACCGCCCGCACCCCGGGATCGAGCTCGTCGAGCACCTCCTGGATCGTACCGAGTACCGGATCAGCCACGTCACCGTCCACCGGCGGCATGGTACGGATCACCTCGATCTCGAGGTCCTCGCCGACCACGTCGCGGACCTCGGCCAGGAACCCCTCCTCGGTCTGCCCCGGCAGCAGGCGTCCGTCGACCAGCAGCTCGGCCTCTCCGGGGATCTGGTTCACCTTCGATCCCGCTTTCATCACCGTCGGCGCCGCCGTGTCGTGGAGCAGCACGGAGAACAGCCGGGCCTGGGACCGATCGGGGATCACCCGGTGCAGCACCAGGTCGCTCAGGCTCGGGCTGAGGATCTGTCGCAGGACGAGCCCGCGCGGGAAGGGCTGCAGGGCCGCGACCGTCTCCACGAAGTGACGCACGACCGGCGTGACCCGCAGGGGCAGGGGGCGGGACGCCAGCCGGGCGCTCGCCTCCCCGATGCGGGCCACTGCATTCTCACCGCCGGGGAGCGAGCCGTGCCCTTCGGGGCCACGGGCCCGCAGTCGCAACCAACAGACCCCCTTCTCGGCCACCTCCACCGGGCAGATCCGCGTGTCGCCCAGGTGCACGGTGAATCCCCCGACCTCGCCGAAGGCGTACTGCGCGCGAACCCGCTGCGGGTGATGTCGGGCGAGCCACAGGGATCCCAGTTCGCAGCCCTCCTCTTCGTCGGCCACCGCGGCCAGGATCACGTCGCAGCGAGCCTTGCCCGCGTGGTGCCGATGGAGTGTCGACAGAAATGCCAGCTCCATGGCGGTCATGTTCTTCATGTCCACCGCGCCGCGGCCCCAGATGTACCCCTGCGCCACCTCACCGCCGAAGGGCGGGTGGCTCCAGGTGGCGGGGTCGGCCGGGACCACGTCCAGGTGGCTGGCCAGCAGCACCGGCTCTCCCTCCCCGTTCCCCGGTACCCTCGCGACCAGGTTGGCCCGTCCCTCGGCCACAGCCAAGACCTCGTGCTCGATACCGTCTCGGGACAACCGCTCGGCGATGTAGCGACACGCGGCCTCCTCGTTCCCGGGCGGGTTGGTGGTGTCGATGCGGAGCAGGTCCACGAGGATCTGCTGTGCCTCGTCTGCGATCTCCTCCCAGTCCAGCGAACCGAGCCAGTCGGGTGCCGTCATCGACCTCTCCCCTCTCCTGCGCGCGCGGGCACGCGCCTCGGCTGTCAGCGTCCCCGAAGCCGGACCGCGGATCAACCCCCGCGACGGCGCGAAAGTCTCGGGAGTACAATGAGCGCGGGAGGGAGGTGACGCGATGGGTGATTCCAGGGGCCAGGATCGGGTCATCGATCTCACGCAGCTGCTCGAACCTCGACCGACGCAGGTCGCCGACCTGCTGCATTCGTTCCGCGACCTACTGCTCCGGTGCCGGTTGTACCCACCGGAACACCCGTCCGTGGGGGCCGCGCTGCAACGGTGGATGGAGTGCGTCCGGCCCTTTCACGCCCAGAACAAGACACTCCTGTTCCAGTCGCGGGATCAGCGCGTCGCCCTGAACGGACACGTGGTGGCGCGCTCCGACAACGCCTTCGAAGACGCGAGACATTGCGACGGATTCCTTCGCGTCCGGGGGATCGAGGCCGTTGCCTTCCTGCCCGGCCTGACGGCCCCCGAGAGTGGTCGTTTGATCGGCATGCTCCACGATCTGCCCGACGGCGTGAAGCGAGCGTCCGGGTTGAGCGAACACCACCGGCGCTGTGACGTGACGCACGTGATCCTCAATCCCGAGCTGGGGCGGAAGCCCAGGGAGGCCACGGGGACGGATTCCGAGCCGAAGAGCGGCCTGGTCGCGAACCGCGAAGACATGTACCACGGCGACTCGGGCATCGACGAGATGCCGGCCCAGGAGCTGGCCCGGCTGGACACCAACGAGATCGACCTGCGCGCCGTGGATCTCTCGTCGTTCGACTTCTCCGGATTCGACCTGCAACGGCTGGATTTTCAGGGGGTGAACGCGGGCCAGATTCCCGACGGGGCGCTGGATTTCTCGCGACTCAGCGGTCCGCAGCTCGACGATCTGCGGTTCGACTTCGGCGACCTCGCCGATCGTGACGATCTGACCGACTGGGACCCGGTGGAGCTCTGCCGGTCCCGCCTCTTCCTGGACCATGCCGCCGACGAGGGGTACCGCAACTTCGACACCTATCTGCGCTCGGCCCTGGAGGCCGCGCTGGCCGAGGCGGGAACGGGGGCCCACGAAGACGAGCTGCTCGGCCGGTTGAACCGCTTCTCCGAGGCGGTGGTCGGCGTGCACTCGCCCCAGGAACAGGTCATCCTCTCCCAGCGCGTCGCCTCGCTGATCGTCGAACTCGATCCCGAAGCCATCGTCCGCTTCCTCGTCGATTCACTGCCCGAGGCCAAGCCCCTGCGCGAACAGGTGCTCAAGGCGCTGGTACACGCCCACGCCCTGTCGGGTCGGGTCACCGAGGAGCTCGCCGGGCGGGTCTCCGAGGAGACCGAGGGGGAGCGTTTCCTGCTGGTCACCGAGGCGCTGGAGTGGCTCGTCCCGGGTCGGATCGCCGACGGGGATCTGGGACCGGCGCTCTCGGCGCTCAAGGCTGTCAACGGTCGACGGATGATGCCCGAGACGCCGATCCTCATCCGGACCCGGGCGACCCAGCTCCTGCGATGGCTCTGCCGCCCCGACCTCCTGGACCGGCTGTTGCTGGGGACCATCGATGGCGAACGTCGGGTGGCGCAGGCATCCCGGGATATCCTGCTGCACTTCGGACCCTCGGCCGGCGACCTGTTGCTCGCGGAGCTGAAACGGTCGATGAACCCCGAGATCCGGATGGTCATCGTCGAGCTGATCGCCCAGCTCCTGTCCCAGGAGGAGACAGCGGGGGGGACCTTCACCCGCTCCTTCCGATCCCTCCTCCTGGAGATCGAGCACGCCGAGGACCACCCCTGGTATTACCTGCGCAACCTGCTGCTGGTGATCCGCAAGATCGGCGACGACCGGTTCCTGGAGTGGATCGCCAAGTTCCTCCAGAGCGACGACTCGCGGGTACGTCAGGAGGCGCTGGTCGCCTGCGCCGGGATGCAGGGCGACCCGGCTCGCCAGCTGCTCAGGTCGGTGGTACACGAGGTGGACCTGGCCACCCCCGACGCCCTGGACGCCGTCTGCACGGCCCTGGCCGACGACGACCAATTCGACGCCGTCGACTTCCTCGTGGGTGTGGTCGACCGCTCGGGCGCCACCCCGGTGTGCCTGGCCGCGGTGCTCCGCCTGGCCACGGTGGACGACGACTCGGTGGTCGAGCACCTGGGTCGGATCCTCAACCGCAAACGCGGTCTGATCGGCCGCAAGCTCCACTACCCCGAACCCCTGCGGGAGGCGGCGGCCAGGGAGCTGGCCCAGCGGGACACGGCGGAAGCACGCGACGCCCTGCGCAACCTCTCCCTGGACCCGTCGGACCGGGTCCGGAACGCCGCGGCAGCTCCGGGTGGCGGCACGGAGACACCCCCGTGGGAGCCATGATGGCGATCCTCGCGCGGCCCGGCCGGTCCCCATTGGCCTGGGTACTCCTCCCCCTGCTGCTTCTGGCTCCTCCGACGCGGGGGGGAGCGGACGAGCTGCTGGATGGCCCCGGCCTGCGGGCCCACATGGAGGGATTGGCCACCCTGCTCACCCAGCGC
Organism: uncultured Rickettsiales bacterium; assembly: GCA_964542165.1. Taxonomy (GTDB): domain Bacteria; phylum Myxococcota_A; class UBA796; order UBA9615; family CAYRNR01; genus CAYTBN01. The sequence goes on along the minus strand of CAZITQ010000010.1, from coordinate 46,445 downwards.
GAGGGGGCAGCCCTCCCCGAGCTGACGGACGCCGACTACGCCAGGCTCGCGGCGGGCAAGTCGGTGATCAAGCAGCAGACCCTCGAGGGGACCGCGATGCTGGGGGCGACGGTGTTCCAGGTCACCGACGTGGCCGCCTGGCGTATCTGGCTGGCGATCTGCGACCGGGACCACCACGAAGAGTTCATGCCCCACATCAAGGAGGGCGTCTGTCTGCAGGACCACGGCCACTTCCGGCTGGTGTACCAGTACCTGGCGCTGCCGGGTATCAAGGACCGGCACTGGATCATCCGGACGCGGACCAACGGCGCCCTCTGGTTGTCCTCCGGCCGCTCCATCTGGGAGTCGTCGTGGGTGCTGGACCCCGCCGCGGACGAGCTCATCGGCTCCTTCCTCGAGGCGGGGAGCATCGAAAACGTGACCCCGGAGCAGGTGGAGGCGGCGATCGTCACCCCGCGGAACGACGGATGCTGGTTGCTCGTCGACCTTCCCGATGGACGCACCTACATCGCCTACCAGGACCTCAGTGACATCGGAGGCAACGTCCCGGCGTGGCTGGTCAACGAGCTGGGACCGTCGGGGCTCGAGAGCCTGGTGGACAAGGTCGCCCAGCGCGGCAGGGAGATCGAGCAGCACTTCTCGGACTCACGTCCTCCCCCCAGGGCGCCGGACGGCACCGAGGTCGAGCAGCTGGACGCGGACTGAGCGCCCCCCCGGGGCACAGCCGGCGTCTCTCCGCGCCAGGTACACTGGTCCGACCACCGAATCTCTTGACAAGTGTACCGTCCGACCTTATAAGGAGTGCGTTGCTGAATGAATGATCGTTCAGCCCAGCCCCTCGGGGCGGAATGGAGAGGGTGTCATGGACCTCCCGATCATCGACAAGCTTCAGGAGCGAGCGCGCAAGGCCGAGAACCGGACCCGCGAGCAGCTCAAGGACCTCCAGAATCGCAGCCGGGATCTCATCGAGCGCGGCGGCGAGAACATCAAGCAGACCGCGGAGACCTCCCGGCGCACGCTGACGCGTGCCGAGGTTCAGGCGCTGGACACGGTCGGCGAGTGGCTGGACCACCTCCACCAGGCCACGGGCGAGCGGGCGGAGTGGCTGGATCGAGGTCGCACCTTCATCTCCCAGGTCGCCAAGGACATCCAGCTCGGCAACCTCACCGTCGACGACCTGCCCATCGAAGGTTACGACCAGCTGAACGTGAAGCAGGTCGCCGCCCGGCTCGCGGATCTCGACGCTGCCCAGTGCGAGATGATCCGCAGCTACGAGTCCGCCAACAAGAACCGGGTCACGGTGTTCCGGACCCTGGACCGGCTGGCGGAACAGGACGTGCTGAACTAGCCGACCTGAGCAGATCTGGACGACGATCCCATCAGCGGCCCGCCCGGCCCGCCCGGGCGGGCCGCTGTGCGTACGGGAGCCGAACCGCTACACTCTGTCGGATCCACGAGGTTGCCGACGTGATGCCAGTCCGACAGCGAGCCAGCCACCTGGTCCACCGGGCCATCACCGGGTCCCCCCGCCGGGACCTGTTCACCCGTCTGCACTACCGGGGTGAGCCGCGCTCCGACCAGGTCGAGGTGACCTGGCTGGGGACGGCGGGGATCGCGGTGCGCTACCGCGGGGACGTGTTGCTGGTGGATCCCTATGTGAGCCGTCCTGGGCTTCAAGAGACCCTCACCCGCCGGTTACGTCCGGACGTGGACGCCGTGCGCCGCTACCTGCCGCAGGCGGACGCCATCGTGTGCAGCCACTCCCATCACGACCACATCCTGGACGTACCCGAGGTGGCGCGGGTCACGGGGGCGCGGGTGGTGGGTTCGGACGCCAGCGCCAATCTCTGTCGGGCGTACGGGCTCCCCGCGAGCCAGATCATCGAGGTGGCCGCGCCCGAGACGGTTCAGCTGGGCGCGTTCCGGATCACCGTGCGCCCGTCCCAGCACGGGCGCGCCGTGGCGGGGAGGGTTCCGCTGGTGGGCACCATCCCCTCGGGCATCCGGCCTCCCCTGCGCTACAACGAGTACCGCAACGACACGACCTTCGGGCTGCTCATCGAGGTGGGAGAAGGCGACGAGGCGGTATCGATCTTCCATCTCGGCAGCGCGGACTTCCTGCCCGAGACCGTGGACGGGATCCACTGCGACCTGCTCATGCCCTGCCTGATGGGCCGGGACAAGCGGCCCGCCTTCACCCACGATCTGCTGGCCGCTGTGCGCCCTCGGGTGGTGATCCCCTTCCACTTCGACGACTTCTTCGCCCCCCTCGATCGGCCGATGCGCGAACTCCCCGGCGCGGACCTGGCGGGATTCACCCGCGAGGTCCGGCGGTCGGGCGCCCCGTGTCGGCTGGTGGTACTCGATCTTCTGGGCAGGTTCCGCCTATCGGCGGACGATCCAGGACTCCCCGACCGGCGCTGAGGGGAGCCGTGGCCGGCGCCTCAGGCCGGCAGCCGAGGCGTCACCTCGGCGAGCACCCGCTGCAGGACCTCGTCCATCGACCCCCGGAGCGTGACCCCGGACGCCCGGTCGTGTCCCCCTCCCTCCGGGTGCAGCGACGACGCGACCTGGGCCACGTTGACGCGCCCACGCGAACGGAACGAGAGCTTGATCACTCCGCCCTTGCGCTCGTTGAGCAGGGCGGCGACCTCCACGCCCTCGACGAAGATCAGGCTGTTGATCAGCCCCTCGGTGGCCGCCGGTGTCGCCCGGGTCTCCTCCCGCAGGGTGTGAGGCACGCAGGCATACGCGATCTTCCCGCCCCCGGCGAGGCGGATATCGGACATCACCCTGCCGCGGAAGATGGTGTCGTCGTATTCGGCGTCGAGGAACACCCGCTCGACGATCTGCTGGGCGTCGATGCCGGTCTCCAGCAGCTCGGCGGCGAGGCGGAAGGTGCCGGGGGTCGTGCAGGAGTAGCGGAACACGCCGGTATCGAAGGCGATTCCGGTGTAGAGCTGGGCCGCCATGGCCCGGTCCACCGGGACGTCGAACCGGGGATGGCGCGCCACGTCGTACACGATGTCGCAGGTGCTGGCCCTGTGGCTGTCCAGCAGCGCCATGTCGTAGTCCGCCGGATCCGACGAGATGTGATGGTCGACCAGCACCCGTACGGTGGCGGCGTCGAAGGTGGGCCCCACCTCGCCGATGCGGTGGCGGACCCCATCCAGGAGGAAGGCCAGGTCGAAGTCCCCGCTGACCGCTGACGGCGGCACGAAGCGGTCCGAACCGTCGAGGAAACGGTAGCGGCGCGGCAGGGGGATCGCGGACACGGCCACGACCTCCAGGGCCGGATTCGCCCGCTCGAGGATCGAGGCGAGCGCGAGGGTCGCACCGATGGAGTCCCCGTCCACCTCCACCGGTCCGGTGAGCAGGGCTCTGCGGGAGCGCTTCACGATCCCGTGGAGTTCGGAGATGGTCTCGGACCAAGTTGGCACGGCGCTCATGGGGCAGCCTCCCCGTGTTCTCGACCGCCCGCGGGCGGTCTCGAGTCCCTCCTCGCCGGGGCGAGCCGAGCAGTATACCGCATGCGCGCGTGCTAAGCTCCCGCCCCCTGGAGGCACCATGTTCCCCACCCTGGACACCGAGGTCTTCCAGCGGCGTCGCGCCGCGCTCCTCCACCGCATGCCCCCGCGTTCGGCCGCCCTCTTCGTCTCCCTCCCCGAGGCTCCGCGGAACGGGGATGTCATCCACCCCTACCGCCCGGACAGTGACCTGTACTACCTGACCGGGTTCGCAGAGCCCGACTGCGCCCTGCTGCTGACCCGTGACTGCGATGCGCCCGAGTCCGCGATCTTCCTCAGGGATCGGGATCCCAAGGCCGAGGTCTGGACCGGCGTGCGCACCGGCGTGGCGGAGGCGCCGGCTGCCCTGGGCGTCGAGGCTGCCTTCCCGGTCGGCGCCCTGGCCAAGGAGCTGCCGGGGCTGCTGCGACGGGCAGGACAGCTGATCTACCGGGCGGCCCACGACACCGCCGAGACCGCGGCCGTGCGACAGGCGCTGGCCGCCGTGCGGATCGGCCCCCGTGGCCCCCACCGAGGCCCCCACACCGTCGTGGATCCGGCGCTGACCCTGCACGAGCTGAGGCTGCGCAAGGGACCGGAGGAGCTGGAGCGGATCCGCGAGGCCAACCGTGTCACCGGCGAGGCGCTGTGCGGGGTCATGGCCGAGGCGCGCCCGGGTACCGGTGAGTGGGAGATCCAGGCCCGCCTGGACGGAGCGTACCGCGCCGGCGGCGGCTGGGGCTGGGGCTTCCCCACCATCGTGGCCTCGGGCGCCAACGCCTGCGTGCTCCACTACCAGAGCAACGCCGCACCCTGTGGCGACGACTCCCTGGTGCTGGTGGACACCGGCGCGGAAGTGGACGGCTACGGCGCTGACGTCTCGCGCACCTTTCCCGTGGGTGGTCGTTTCGACGGGGCCCAGCGGGATGTCTACGCAGCCGTCCTGGGCCCCCCCGGGGGGGGCCGCCCGGGGGGGGGCCCCCGCCCCCCCCCGGCCGCCCCGCCCCCCCGCGCGCGGCGCGCCCCGCCGGGGGGGTTGCGCGGGGGCCCGGGGGTTTGGCTCCGCAGCGGCCCGGGCCGCCCTGGCGGGGGCCATCGAGGGGGTACGCCCCGGCGTCACCCTGGACGAACTGCACGGGATCGCCGTGCGCTCCCTGATCGGGTCGATGCTCGATCTAGGCCTGCTGTCCGGCGACCCGGATGGCCTGGCCGAGTCCGGCGACTTCAAGCGCTTCTACCCCCACCAGACCAGCCACTGGCTCGGTCTGGACGTGCACGATGTGGGTCGGTACTACCTGGACGACGACCGCCCCCGTCCCCTGGAGGAGGGCATGGTCTTCACGGTGGAGCCAGGGCTCTACGTGCCCGAAGGTGACGAGACGGTCCCGGCGCATCTGCGCGGGATCGGCGTGCGGATCGAGGACGACGTCCTGGTGACGGCGGACGGGTACGAGAACCTGTCCATGGCCAGCCCCAAGGCGGTGGCAGATATCGAGGGGCTCAGGGGGTAGCCATCACGCCGGGGATGGGGCGAGCCGGCCCGCGCCGGTGAGACGGCTACTCGCCGTCGCTGCTGGTCGTGGTCGCGGCTTCCTCCACCGCGGCACCGGACTCCTGGGCGGCGGCAGCCAGGCCCTCGAAGAACGCCTTGACGGTGTTGCCGGTCTCCTCGACCTCGTGCGGGAAGGTCTGGGTCAGCCACTTGACCTGGGAGGTCACGACGCCGGTGGCCTTGAGCGCCAGCATCGGGTCGGCGGCGATGTCGGTGGCGATGTCCTGGGCCTGCGGTCCCAGCTCCGCCCCGCGGGCGCCCATCTCCGTGCACCGCCCGGGGACCTTGCCCAGCTCACCGCCGAGCTCCTCGATCACGGCCGCCATCTCGGCCTTCTGGCCCTCCAGGCCCTCCTTGTCGACCTCGATACCGAACGGCGCGATGGTGACGGTCATCGGCAGGTCCAGCGCGATGATCTTCTCCACCGCCTTGTCGACGCTGGTGATCTCCTCACCGGCGGCCTCACTCACCTTACCCGGGATGCCGTTGACCAGACCGCGAACCTCGCCCCACTCGGTGGCGAGCCCCTCGATCTTGTCGGACATACCGTCCACCGAACCGACCTTGATGCGCTTGATCTCGGTGGGGTTGAACTCGGTGTTCTTCTTGGCCGAGGCGGTCCCCGCGATCAGGGTGAACACGGCGCCGAGGGCCAGCAGTGCCAGCAGGTTCCGTCGAATCATCTTCTCCTCCTTGGTGTCCCCCGACGACGCGCGCGCCAGGGGTAGGCTGGACTCGAGTGCGGCGGGCCCTCCCCGGCCGCGGGTCGCAGCAGCGCGACGATAGCAGAGACTCCCGGCGGCGTACAACGATTCACGGAGCGCAGGCCACGGGGGGCGCGCGCACACGCGAAAAGGTCGCCGTACGCGCGCGCGTTGGAGTAGAATGCCGCCCTTCAAACAGGTCCCAGCCCCACGGGAGATGGCGATGAGCGAGACGATGAAGGCGGTCGTGAAGACGGAGGCGGCATTCGGCGCCGTGATGCAGGACAAGGAGCTCCCCCGGATCGAGCCCGATCAGGTCCTGGTCAAGGTCCGAGCCACGTCGATCTGCGGCACCGACGTCCACATCTACAAGTGGGACGAGTGGTCCGCCAACCGCATCGGCGCCGCGGCCCTGCCCCAGACCCTGGGTCACGAGGTGGCGGGCGAGGTGGTGGAGGTCGGCGACCACGTCAAGCGGATCCAGGTGGGCGACTACGTGTCCGCCGAGACCCACATCTACCACCCGGGTGACCTGCAGTCGCTGCTGGGCCAGCTGCACATCGGCGAGCGGATGAAGATCCTGGGCGTGGACTGCGACGGGGCCTTCGCCGAGTACTTCGCGGTGCCCGAGTCCGTGTGCTGGGTCAACGACCCGTCGATCCCCCCCGAGCTCGCCACGGTGCAAGAGCCCCTGGGCAACGCCACCTACGCGGTGCTGGGCGAGGACAACGACGTGGCGGGCAAGTCGATGGTTCTGATCGGGGACGGCCCGATCTCGCTTCTGGCGGCGGGGGTCGCCCGGACCTGCGGCGTCACCGACATCTTCCTGGTCGGCAAGTACGACTTCAACATGGAGATCGGCCGCCAGATGGGCGCCGACCACCTGCTGTACGCCAACCGCGATGAGGATCGGGTGGCCTACATCAAGGACCACACCCGGGGCTACGGCGCCGACATCGTGCTGGACATGGCCGGCTCGCCCCAGGCGCTGGACGAGGGCTTCAAGTACCTGCGCAAGGGCGGCCGCTTCACCGCCTTCGGGGTGGCCAGCGGCGCCACCGCCCCCATCGACTACAACAACGGGATCGTCTTCAAGGGAGCCCAGGTCCACGGGATCAACGGCCGCCTGATGTACGACACCTGGTACCGCGTGAGGAACTTCCTGTCGTCGGGCCGCCTGGATATCCGTCCGGTGATCACCCACATGATGACCCTCGACGACTTCGGCAAGGGCTTCGACGCCATGCTCGAGCGGCCGCGGCACAGCGCCAAGGTGGTGCTCTTCCCCGACGCCGCCGAGCTCGCCGCCGCCGAGGGGCGGCGCGGTCAGTAGACGAAAACCAACCCCTTTTTCGGGAGTGAGACCACCATGTACGGACAGATGAAGAGCGACCTGCAGCAGGAGCTGCAGGGCATCGACGAGGCGGGGCTCTACAAGCGCGAGCGGATCATCATGGGTCCCCAGGGCGCGGGGATCCGCGTCAGCACGGGCCAGAAGGTCCTCAACTTCTGCGCCAACAACTACCTGGGCCTCTCCAGCCATCCCAAGGTCCTCGAAGCCGCCCGGGCGGCCCTGGACGAGTGGGGCTACGGCCTCTCCTCGGTCCGCTTCATCTGCGGCACCCAGGGCATCCACAAGCAGCTCGAGGAGAAGGTCTCCGAGTTCCTGGGGATGGAGGACACGATCCTGTTCTCGTCGTGCTTCGACGCCAACGGCTCGGCCTTCGAGCCGCTGCTGGGCAAGGAGGACGCGATCCTCACCGATTCGCTGAACCACGCCTCGGTGATCGACGGGATCCGCCTGTGCAAGGCCAAGCGCTACATCGTCAAGCACGACGACATGGACGACCTGGAGACCAAGCTCCAGGAGGCCCAGGACCAGCGCTACCGGATGGTGGCCACCGACGGCGTGTTCTCGATGGACGGCGACATCGCCCGTCTGGACAAGGTCTGCGACCTGGCGGACAAGTACGACGCCCTGGTGATGGTCGACGACTCCCACGCCACCGGCTTCGTGGGCAAGACCGGCCGTGGCACCCACGAGCACTGTGGGGTGATGGACCGGGTCGACATGATCACCACCACCTTCGGCAAGGCCCTCGGCGGCGCCTCCGGTGGCTGCATCTCCGCCCGCAAGGAGATCGTGGACCTCATGCGGCAGCGGGGCCGCCCCTACCTGTTCTCCAATACCCTGTCGCCGGTGGTCGCCGCGGGCACCCTGGCTGTGCTGAACATGCTCACCGAGACCACCGAGCTGCGGGACAAGCTGGAGTGGAACACCAAGTACTTCCGCGAGAACATGACCGGCGCCGGGTTCGACATCCGCCCCGGTGAGCACGCCATCGCCCCGATCATGCTGGGCAAGTTCGACAACGACGCGGCCCTGTCCCAGAAGTTCGCCAACGCGCTGCTGGAGGAGGGGATCTACGTGATCGGCTTCTTCTTCCCCGTGGTCCCGCGGGGCCAGGCCCGGATCCGGGTGCAGCTGTCGGCCGGACACGAGAAGGAGCACATCGACCAGGCCATCGAGGCCTTCACCAAGTGCGGGCGTCAGCTCGGCATCATCGACTGATCGACGGACGACCGCCCCGGCCCTGGTCGGGGCGGTCCCCCCGACCAAGCCAGTAAGACCAAGCCCACCCTCCCCAACCAGACCCACCAACACCAGCGCGCCTCGGCGGCCACCC
>CAZITQ010000010.1:4065-37986 GCA_964542165.1 uncultured Rickettsiales bacterium | reverse complement strand
CGCGCAACATCCACCCCACCCCCCCCCCCCCCCCCCGCCCCGGGGGGGGGCGCTCCCCCGGACCTAGCGAGTAAGACCATGCCCACCGTCCCGATCCTGACCGACCTCCTCCTGCGCGCGTCGGAGGCCTCCCCGGACGCCGAGGCGCTCGTCTACCGCAGCGTGCGGCTGAGCTATCGGGAGCTCCGGGACGCCGCCGAGGCCTGCGCTCGTGTTCTGGTGGGTGCCGGCGTGCGCCCCGGGGATCCGGTGGCCCTGGTGGCCGGCAATCACCCCGGTTTCGCCGTGGGGCTGTTGGCGTCCCTCCGCGCAGGGGCGATCGCGGTGCCCATCAACCCCCAGTTCCGCCGGCGGGAGCTCGAGATGCTGCTGGCCGACACCTCGGTGGCGGTGGTCCTGGCGGACGGCGAACGACTCGAACTGTGCCGCGAGGCGGCGGCGGTGGTCCCGGACGCCCCCCTGCTGACCCTGGGCGAATCGGGTCTGCTGGAGGGAGACCTTCCGGGGGAGGGCGAACTCCCGGAGCTGACCGACGCGGACGCCCCGGCCATCTGCCAGTACTCGACGGGGACCACGGGTCGGCCCAAGCGGGTCGTGCGCACCCACCGGCAGTTCGTCGAGGAGATCGACGCCCTGCACCAGCGGCTGCAGACCCGGCCCGAGGACGTCTACCTGGGTTCCATCCCCCTGTTCCACTCCCACGGGCTGTGCAACTGCCTGTGGGCGGCCATCCGCTGCGGCGGCAGGCTCGTGCTCACCGGCGGGTTCTACGCACGGGCGATCCTCAACCTCATCGAGTCCGAGGGGGTCACCATCTGGCCGACAGTGCCGTTCATGGTGCGCATCCTGACCGAGATGCCGGGGCCCGCCGAGCGTCCGCTCGAGAGTCTTCGGCTCGTGTTCTCCGCGGGCGCTCCCCTGGACGCCGACGTGGCCCAACGCTTCGGACAGCGCTATGGCATCCAGGTGCGCCAGCTCTACGGCTGCACGGAGATGGGGGCCATCTGCATCAACGACGACGGCCCGTTGCCCGAGACCCTGGACTCGGTGGGTACCCCGTTGCCGGGCAACGAGTTCATCGTGGTCGGAGACGGGGATCGGCCGCTGCCGCGGGGCGATGCGGGCGCCGTGGCGATCCGCGGACCCGGCCTGGCCAGCGGCTACGACTGGGCAGACGGCAAGGCGAAGGCCAATTTCCGCGACGGCCGGTTCTTCCCCGGTGACCTGGGCCGGATCGACGACGAAGGTCGGCTACGGTTGGCGGGCAGGACCCAGCTGTTCATCAATGTCGGCGGCAGCAAGGTGGATCCCGAGGAGGTGGAGCGGGTCCTCGCCGGCCACGGCGACGTCGCCGACGTGGCGGTGGTCCGAGCTCCCCACCCCTACTACGGCGAGATCGTCAAGGCGGTGATCGTTCCCCGGGAGGGGGTACAGCCCGACGAGAACGACCTGCGTCGTCACTGCCGAGACGCCCTGGCCGATTACAAGGTCCCCAAGACCCTGGTGATGCGGGACCGCATCCCCCGGTCCGCCACGGGCAAGGTGCTGCGCAAGTACCTCGAGGACGAGGAGCTCGAGGGATGACCCCCCCCCGCCGGGACGGCGCCCCTCCGCGCCCCGGCGCTCCCCTCCCGCCGGGCGGGCCCGGCGATCCGAAGCCCCCGCGAGTGGAACAGGCCCTCGACGTCCTGCGATGGCTGCACCTCTCGGTCCTGGTGCCCCTGGTACCCCCGGGACGCCCGGGCGCGATCCGGGCCCTGGGCCGGTCCCTGACCCCCCTGTACAGGCGGAGCTTCGGGCTCCGTCACGCGCCGATCCTCCGGGACGAGTTCCGCCGCTGTTTCGGTGCGGACATGGATCCCGAGCGGCTCGAAGAGATGGTCCAGGGGACCTGGGCGATGCAGGTGCGGATCAACCTGGAGGAGGCCGTACTGCCCCGCCTGACCCGGGACCAGCTGGACCGCTACTGCCGGGTGGTGGGTCGCGAGCACCTGGACGCGGCCCTCGCGAAAGGCAAGGGCGCGGTGATGGCCTTCCTCCACTTCGGCCAGCACTGGTTCCTGCCGGTCTGGTGCGGTCACAACGGCTACACCTGGAATCAGGTGGCCGCAGCAGGGCGGCCGCCGGAGGACAAGTGGCAGCCCACCTGGTTCGGCGCCCGGGTCTTCGACGCCCGAGACGCCTGGTTCGACGACCTCCCGGTCCAGTTCCTGCCCCTGGACACCCCCCACAGGGTGCTGGTCCGCGCCCTGAACCGCAACGAGCTGGTGGGCATCGCCGTCGACGGACGCATCGGCACCCGCTTCGCCCAGGTCCGTTTCCTCGACCGCGACGCCCTCTTCGCGCCAGGGGCGATCAAGCTCGCTCGGATCGCCGGCGCCCCCATCGTGCCCTGCGCGACCGTGGTGGGTCAGGACGGCGTGCAGCAGGTGACCTTCCTCGAGCCCATGGAGGTTCCCCGCCGGGGGGACGTGGCCGACCGGGTGCAGGAGCTGGTGTCCCGGCTGGAGCCCTTCGTACTGGCCCACCCGGACCATTACGGTTCCTGGCTGCATCACATCCGCCGTCACCTGGGCTGGGACGACCATCCGATGTTCCTGGATCTCAGGGCCGATCCCCGACCCTGAGCTCCCCCCTGGCCCCGGCCTCTCGCCTCCCCCGATCCCCGCCCCCGCTCAACGCCGGAGTTCCTCCCGATCCACGGCCCGCAGGATCTGCGAGGTCTCCTCGATGGCGTCGCGGCGCGTCTCGGGCGCCACGGAGAGGCCGGCGGATTCCTCGGCTTCGGCGAGGACCCGCAGGGCCAGGCTGGCCTCCAGTCGCTGTCCGCTGCTTCGAAGCCCGTCCACCGCCCGGGAAGCATGACTCACCGCCCGCCGTGGACGACCCCGCTGCAGGGCCACGTCGGCCAACCAGCGAAGACCTCGGGGCTGGTAGAGGGACAGTCGGGATCGGGCCAGGCGGCGCGCGTGGCGCCGAGCCATGACCAGGGAGCGACGACGGCCGCGCGCCCCCTCCCGCCGTGCCGACGCGCAGTACACGGATGCGGCGTACTGGTCGAACTCCGCTCGGGTGATGGGATCCAGCCAGGGCAGCCTGCCCAGCACGGAGTTGGTGCGGTGGACGACGGTCACCGCGGCCGAGGTGTCCCCGATCCCGGAGAGCGACGCCGCCAGACCGCTGCGGAAGCGGACCCACAGGGGGGCAGCGGCCCGGTGGCCCCCTGCGATGTCCTCGAGCCCCGCCCGGCACTGGCGCTCGGCAGCCTCCCAGCGGGCGAACGCCAGGTCGATGCGCACCCGGGCCCACCGGACCCAGCCCGGCACGTGGGGATCGGTCCAGGCCATGTCCTCGGGAAGGAGCTCCGCGCTCCAGCCCTCGGCGCGCCCGAGCTCCCCGGCGTCCACCTCCGCCAGGGCCGCGTGGACTCGCAACATCTGTGCGTGCCAGGACCGCTCCAGGCCTTCGTCCTGGTAGGTCTCCAGCGCCTGTTCGGTGGCGGTCCGCATCTCGTCCCAGCCGCCGGCGACCGCGCCGACGAAGGCGCGAACGCCGTAGAGGTTGCCCTGTCCCGTGGCGGCCGGATCGGCCCCGTAGAGGTCCTCGGCCACCCCGAGCAGGGTCCGCGCCCGACGCAGGGCGCGGGGGTGTGCGTCCAGCGCGATCACCCCCGCCACGGCCGTCAGCACCCGAGCGCGGAGGACCGGCTGTGGGTGTCTCCTGGACAGGCGGAGGGCCCGGTACGAGAGCTCCGCGGCCCGCCGCGGAAGCAGGTACCGCAGCGCCTGGGCCAGGTCGAGGCAGAGCTGGATCTCTTCCACGGGCTCTCCCGGCGGGCCCGTCAACCACGCGGGCAGCCAGGACCGGGAGCCGATGAACTCACGGGTCAGACCTGCGGTACCGTCCCAGCGGGAGCGGACCAACGGTTCGCCCCACATCTGCTCGGTGATGCGCTCCATGGTCCGCACGGCGGTGCCGATCTCACCGCTCTTGAGCAGCGCGCGGGCGCTGCGGAGCGTCAAGGCGGTCCGCAGCCGGTCCGGAGCCCCTTGCGCCGCGTGCCGGAAGGCCTGGCCCGCCTCGGTGAACCTCCCGCAGCGGTCCAGGGCCTCGGCCAGGCGCATGCGGATCTGCCAGGCCTCCACGTCGTCAGGGAGGCAACCCAGGGCCAGGGCGTAGTAGCGGACGGCTCGGGGGTTCAGTTCGAGTTCCTCCGCGTGTTCGGCCGCACGCAGCGCGTACCGCGAGGCCCGCTCGGGGACCCCCGCCAGGCGCCAGTGGTCGGCGAGGACCTCGTACGCGGTGGGACTGGTGGTGCCGAAATAGTTGGCCAGGCGCCTGTGGTGAGCCCGGCGATGGGAGGGCTCCATGCCTTCGAGGACGATGGCCGTGGCACGGTCGTGGAAGGGACAGAGGCGGATGGTCCCCTCCTTGCCCGCGACCTGGCGCAGCATTCGCCGCTCCAGTAGCTCCGTCGCCGCCGTGCTGACCGCCTGCACAGGCGCTCGGGTCGCCGCCGCGATGGCCCCGGGACCCAGGGCATAGCCCGCAGCTGCGCAGACCTCCATCACCCCCCGGGCGGTCGCCTCCAGGGCGTCCATCCGACGCACCAACATCTCCGAGAACGTCATCGGGGGGAGGGGGGTGGACGCGCCGCCGGTCCCGGCGTACTCCAGATAGAAGCGGACCAGCTCCTCGATCACCAGGGGGCTGCCCTGGGCCTCGCCCGCGATCTGCTCCACCACCTCCGCCGGGACCCGCGGGTGGGGCAGGATGCCCTGGATCAACGCCTCGGTCTGCCGGCGATCGATGGGCCCCAGCGGCACCATCTCGATCCGCGGCCGCGTGCCGTGGCGCCGCTCCTTGAGCCACGAAGGCAGCGCCCCCTCGGCGGGCCGGAGCGTGGCGACGATCCCCACCCGCAGGCTCCGCTGGCTGAGCAGGTAGCGCAGCAGCTCGAAGCTGCCGTCGTCGGCCCATTGCAGGTCGTCGATGAACAGCAGGAGCCCCACGTCCCCGGCGACGGCGTCGAGGAGCTCCACCAGCCCGGCGAAGGCGGCCCGCTTGCCCGTCGCCTCGCGCCCCTCGTCCGTCATCTCTCCAGCCTGGGGGATCCGCACCGGCAACTCGGCGGCGAAGGGGAACAGCCGGGTGAGCGCGCGGAGCCGGTGGGGGGCGACCTCCAGCAACTCTCCGGCCTCACGCGGTGTGGAGAGCAGGGTCCCCACGGCCTGGTCGACGAGGGCGTCCACCGCCTTGTAGGGGATCTGCTCGCGTTCGTAACAGCGGGCGTGAAAACAGCGCATGCCCTGAAGGCGGGTGAGCTCCATCACCTCGTCGGACAGGCGGGTCTTGCCGATCCCCGACGGTCCCTCGACGCACACCAGCAGTGGATCGCCCAGGGTGACCTCGGCGAGAAAACCCAGCACCCGCCGGATCTCCGCCTCGCGCCCAACCAGCGGGCTGACGGTGTCGTCCACGATGGTGGGCCGGAAGTCGGCAAACGCCAGCTCCCGTTCCGGGCGGGTGAGCTGGGCCAGCTCCGCCGCACTCGGCCGCGCCCGGGGATCCTTGCTCATCATCCGCATGGCCAGATCGGAGAGGAAGGGATCCGCCGAGGGCGTGTCCTCGATCGGGGGCACCGGATTCTCGGAGAGGTGCCGGCGTAGCACGTCCTTCTTCCGGCCCCGGAACGGCAGCTTTCCGGTGAGCAGGCGGTAGAGGATGACTCCGAGGGAGTAGATGTCGGAGCCCGGCAGCGCCTTGCCGTTGATCTGCTCGGGCGCCACGTATCCAGGGGTACCCACCTTCCGGGTCTGAAGGGCGCGCCTGACGCCCTCCGAGGCGCTGAGGAAGCGGGCGATCCCGAAGTCGAGGATGCGGGGGCGCGCCAGACCGTCGATGAGGATGTTCGAGGGCTTGAGGTCTCGATGAACGGTGCCCTGGGCGTGCAGGTGTGCCACAGCCGCGCCGATCTCGGCCAGCAGCCGGAAGATCTCGCGGGTCGGAGTCACCCGATCCCCGGACGGCGCCGCGCCGATCCCCGAATCCATGCTCGCCAGGTAGGCCGCCTCGGTCGCACGCACGCCGTCGACGTACGCGACCAGGTCGACCCCCTCGATGAGCTCCATGGTGAAGAACCAGGTCTCTCCGTCCCGGGCCAGGTCGTACAGCTCGATGAGGTTTCGGTGGCGGAGCTGGGCGAGGGCTCGGAACTCCTCTTTGAACCGCAGGAGGGAGAACCCCTCGGGACGCCGGATGATCTTGAGCGCCACATGGCGGTCGAGCTGGGTGTCCAGCGCCTCGTACACCGTGCTCATCCCGCCCTTGCCCAGGGTTCGGAGCACGCGGAAGCGTGAAGCCAGGAGGGTGCCTACGTCCACGGCGTCTACTATGCGCGCGCCAGCCGTCGGGCTCAACCCATCGCGTGTGTCCGCGCCCGTACGCGCCCGCGCACGGTGGCGCTCCGGGCGGACAGCGTGGATACTGGTGAGCCATGGAGGGTCCTGCCCGAAGTCTGCGCCGTTCGTTGCTCCGCCTCGACGCGCTCCTCGCGGTGCTGGGCGCCGCCGTGCTCGTCGCCTGGCAGAGTCACCCCGCGGTTCGTCTGCTGCCGGGACTGGCGATCCTCGGCCTGCTCGCCCTTGCCCAGCAGGTGCTGGGGCGGCTCCCGGCGACCGCGCGATTTCGCGGGGGGGTCGACCTCCGGCTGGCGGCCGTGGCGGTTCTGTTGTTGCTCCTGTGCCGACAGGCCGACCCCCTGACGACGCCGATCTACCTGGTCGTCGCGTGGTTCGGTGTGGTCGAGGGGGCGCGCACCACGTCTCGCTGGCGCCCCCTGTTCATCCCGGGTCTACCCCTGCTGGCCATGGCTCCCGCGCTGCTGGTTCGGCCGGCGTGGATGCCTCCGCTGGCCTGGGCCGACCTGGTCGACGTCGCGGTGGGCCTGCCCCTGCTGGTGGCCTTCGGGACGCTGGTGCTGGTGCTCTCGTGGCAGGAGCGGCGGGAGGCGGGCGCGATGGCGCGGGATCAGTCCCACCTGCGCGAACGCCGGCGGCGGGAAGCCCGGATCATCGAACAGCTGGACGAGCCCGTCCTGCTGGCCGACGGGGCGTTCCAGATCGTGGACGCCAACCCCGCAGCGCGAGACGAGATCGGGGAGGATCCGGAAGGGAGGCAGCTCCGGGAGCTGGTCCGTGTGCCCGAGGACCACGAGCCCCTGCCGGGCGGTGGTGACGAGCCGGAGGCCTTCCATGCGATCGAGGCCTACGCGATCACCGGCCGCCCCTGGGACGACCGCTGGTCGCTCGACATCCGCCCCCTGCCCGAGGACGCGGACGCCCGGGCCCGCTTCGTGGTCGTCCTCCACCGCTCCTCCACCATGCAGCAGAAGATGCGCTCCCACGAGGGGAAGCTCGCCGACCTGCAGGGTGCCGACCAGCGCCGAGCCGAGTTCATGCGGTTGATGAGCCATCAGCTGCGTAATCCTCTCCACGCGATGCTCGGATTCGCCGACCTGCTCGCCCTCGACGAGGTCGAGAGGCTCGAGCCTCCCGAGCAGGAACGCCTCGGCGCGGTCGTCCACGGGACCCGGCACCTTCAGGGCATCCTGGACGACGTGCGGGACTACGTGCGCCTGGGCGAGCGCCCTCCGGCGGTCCTGGTGACCTTCGACCTGACCGAACTGGTGGACGACGCCGTCCAGATGGTCATGTCGTCGGCCGAGCGCGCAGAGCTCGACGTGGAGCTGCTCTCTCCGCCCGTGGCCGTCCACGCGCTGGGGGACCCGGAGATGTGCCGCAGGGCGCTGCTGAATCTTCTGACCAACGCCATTCGCTATACCGGGGCCGGGGGCTTCGTCCGGGTCATCACGACCGAGGATGCGGGTCGGTGCTCCGTTCGGGTCGAGGACAGCGGCGAGGGCATCCCCTGGACCGAGCAGGGGCGAGTCTTCGAACCCTTCGATCGCGGCAGCGGCGAAGCCGGGGGGGGAAAGGGGATGGGCTTGACCATCGCACGCCGTCTCATGGAGATGCAGGGGGGGACGATCGCGCTGCGGAGCCGTCCTGGGCAGGGCAGTACCTTCACGCTGGGCCTCACCGCCGCCGAGAAGAGCGATCACGCTGACTTTACCACCATCCCCGGCCGCCGGACCGCTTCGGGTCGGGCGCGGTCCCCGGGTACCCGGCCGGCTACCCGGCCGACGGCGTCGGTGACAGGGAGGAATGACGATGTCCCGTGGGGCACGGATCCTGGTGGTCGACGACAACGCGGACTCGCGGATGCTCGTCTCCGAGTTGCTGACCCTCAAGGGGCACCAGGTCTCCGCCCTGGCGTCGGGAAAGGACGCGATCTCCGTGCTGGCGACCTTCGATCCCGATCTGGCGATCCTGGACCTGCAGATGCCCGAGATGGATGGCTTCGCGACCCTCGAGGGCCTGCGCGAGTTGCGTCCCAAGCTGCCGGTGATCGCCCTGTCGGGCCACGTCCTCCCCTCGGACGAGAAGCGGATCAGGGCGTCGGGGTTCGACGCGTCGCTGTCCAAGCCCTCGTCGCTCGCGGACCTGCTCGAGGCGGTGAACGTTCTGCTGGAGGCATCCGGACCACGCTGATGCAGGGATCGTCCGACCGGATCTTCCTGGCCTTCGGGATCTTCGTCCTGGCCCTGGCCCTGGTGTCGGTGGCGACCTCGGCCCCGGAGATGGCCCACCCCGGATCGGTGGCACTGATCCTGATCGCGACCGCCGGGATCGAGGGGCTGCTGACCCTCCTGTCCCGGAGGCTCGGCAGACAGGCCGTCGACCGGACCTTCCGGATCCTGCTGCTGGGTGCGGTCTCCCTGCTGTGCGCGCGTCTCGGGGACTATCTCCACAGCAGTCTGTGGGTGCTGTGCGCCATGCCAGCGGTGGCGATGGCCCTCTACTGGCGGGGTGTGGTGGCGGCGGCCAGCAGCCTCGCGCTCTTCGGGGCCATCGGCGTGGCTGCGGTCCTACTCCACCCGCCGGGAGGAGCATCGCCATCGGCCGCCGACCTGTTCAACCTGGCGCTGCGGCTGTCCGTCCTGTGGGCCTGCGTCCTGCTCCTCAACCTGCTGCTCGACGCCAGCCGGCGGCACCGGACGCGCCGCCGCAAGGAGGCCGAGCGCACGGCGGCCCGCCAGCTCCGGCTGGAGGCCATCCTCGACGCTCTCGGCTCGGCGGTTCTGGTGGTGGACCACCGCGGTTGGATCCGCCGCACGAACCAGGCCATGGTGACGCTCACGGGCCGCTCCCAGGCCCAGCTCCAGGGGCTGCTGGTCGATGCGGTGGTCCACCTGGGCTGGTCCGAAGCCCAGGACGCGCCGTTGGAGCGGGTCGGGCGGAGCGAGATCCCGGTGGCGGGCGGCGAACCGATTCCGGTGGCCTACCGGGTCATGCCCCTGGACGACCGGGGCGACCACCTGGTCTCCCTCCACGATCTCCGATCCCAGTACGCCGCGCTCAGCGAGATCGCCGAACAGAGCGCCCAGCTGAGGGATCGCGGGGTCACCCAGAGCCGATTCCTGGCGTCGGTGGGGCACCAGCTGCGCACCCCGATGGATGCGGTGGTCGAGGAGGTTGGGCAGCTGCTCGCCGCCGACTCGCTGTCCCGGGAGCAACGGCGCTACCTGACGGTCATCCGACGCAACGCCGACCTGCTCCTGGAGCTGGTGGACGACATGCTGCTGATCTGCCGCATCGACGGCGGCCTCGCCGATCCGCAGCTGGACGAGATCTCCGTCCTGCGCTTGTTGCGCGAGGCCGGCGTTCCGCGCTCTCCAGAGCTGCAGGCGATTGCGGCCACGGGCCAGCTACCCACCGTACAGGTCGATCGGGTGTGGATGGACCGGGTCTTCGCAGAGATCGTCGACGCCCAGCCGTTCATCGGCGGGAGGCCGCTGCGCGTGGAGCACACCGTGGTCGGTCAGACCTATCGCCTCTACGTTCCCTCGCGCCGTATGGAGGAGGAACTGGACGACACCTTCGTCTTCGGCCCCCATTTCCCCGAACACGAGGGCGCCTCGAGCTTCGCAGCCACTCGCCTCGGTCTCACCCTGGCGAGGCTGCAGGTACGAGCCCTGGGTGGCGAGCTGACCGTGGGCCCCAGCGCCGAGGGGGAACCGGGGTTCGTTCTGACGCTCCCCGTCGCCGGTGTCAGGAGCTTCTGAGCCCACGAACCTCCCCGTTCGCACGTACGCCCGGTACACTTGCACATCGCGTTGCGGGAGGTGTCCCATGCTGGATCGTGGTCTCGGCCCCTTCGTCGGGGTTCTGCTCTTCGTCCTGTGCACCGGCTGTCCATCGTCGGAACCCACGCGGGTCCCGTCGCCTCCATCCGTCACCCTGATCCAGCCCGACGACTCGGGTGGCACGCCCCAGTTCGCCCACGGCGCCGCCATCGAGTTCGTGGCGCGGGTCAGCGACAGCTACGACGCGTACGCCGACCTTCAGGTGGAGTGGTCCACCACCTACTCCGACGGGGAGGGGTCGGTCACCGAGGAGCTGGGGACCAGCGAGGCGGACGCCGAGGGTCTGACCACCCTGATGGTCAGCTCCCTACCCTCGGCGACCCACTCGGTGTCGGTGACCGTGACCGACACGGACTCGATGACCGCCACCGATTCGGTCCAGGTGGAGATCCTCCCCGACGACCTGGCGCCCACCGTGGCCATCGATCAGCCCACTGACGCGTCGGCGTTCGTCGAGGGGGACGACATCACGTTCGTGGCCACGGCGACCGACGAGGCCGGTCCGGAGCTGCTGGCGGTGTCCTGGACCTCCAACCTGGACGGCGAGTTCGACACGACCTCGCCGTCCGAAGCCGGGGTCGTCATCGCCGTGACCGGTAGCCTGTCTGCGGGAGACCACACCATCCGGGTCACCGTGACCGACGACTCCGGGCTCGACGCCAGCGACGAGATCACGATCCATGTCGCCCCGGCCAATATGCCGCCCTCGGATCCGACGGTGACCATCCAGCCGCTGGCTCCCACGTCGTCGGACGACCTGCTCTGCATCGCCGGGGGTTCCACGGATCCGGACGGGGATCAGGTCACCTACGAGTTCTCCTGGCTGAGGGACGGGTCGCTGACCGGGATCACCACCGCCGAGGTCACCGCTGCGGACACCACCCGCGGCGAGGAGTGGACCTGCCAGGTGGTGGCCGGGGACGGTCAGCTGACGAGCAATCCGGTGGACGCCACCGTGTTCATCGAGAACTCGCCCGGGAGCTATCTGAGTGTCACCCTCTCCCCCACCCCGGCGTACGAGATGGACACCCTGTCCTGCTCCCCGTCGGGATGGGACGACGCCGACGGGGACGCGGAGGGGGCGTTCATCGAATTCTGGGTCGGGGGGATCGTGGTCCAGGACGGAATCGTGGACACCCTCACCGGGGCCAGCTTCGACAAGCACGATACGGTGGAGTGCGCGGTGTACCCCGACGACGGCACGGAGCTCGGGGACGTGCTGGTGTCCAACGCGGTCACCATCTCCAACACCCCGCCCTCGGCACCTGGGATCTCCATCACCCCCGCATCCCCCGGGGTCCTCGACGATCTGGTGTGCGCCGTGGACCTGAACTCCGACGACGACGATCCGGCGGACACGGTGACCTACGGCTTCTCGTGGCTGGTGGGAGGCCAGCCGACCGCCCACCAGACCGACACCGTACCCGCCGCGGACACCGCGCTGGGCGAATCCTGGACCTGCCGCGTGACTCCCAACGACGGCGAGGACGACGGGGCGATCGCCGACGTCACGGTCAACGTGCTCCCCTCTGCGGGCGACGTGGTGATCGACGAGGTCATGGTCGATCCCTTCGTCGTGGCCGACTCCGTGGGTGAGTGGTTCGAGCTGTACAACGCGTCGGGGTCCGCCATCGCGATGGACGGCTGGGTGATCTCCGACCTGGTCGGCCAGAGCCACGCCATCGCCTCGGGAGGCAGCCTCGTGCTCTCCCCGGGGGACTACGTGGTGTTGGGCAACAACGCCAACCAGGGAACCAACGGCGAGGTGCCCGTGGACTACCAGTACACCGGGTTCGACCTGGACGACGGCGCGGACGCGGTGGTGCTGTCGTTCGCCGGTGTCGAGGTGGACCGGATCGAGTACGACACCGGCGCCGGCTGGCCGGATCTCTGGGGCCAGGCCATGGTCCTGGATCCAGCCGCACAGGACCACGTGAGCAATGACGACCCCGCCAACTGGTGCGGCTCGACGACGCTGATCGACGTGGGCGTGGACTTCGGTACACCGGGTGCGGCCAACGACGAGTGCGCCTGCTTCGACAGCGACGACGATGGCGACGGATTCGGGGACGACCCCAGCTGCGAGGAGGTGGACTGCGACGACGGCGACTGGGGGATCTACCCCCACGCGGACGAGTCATGCAACGAGCTGGACGACGACTGCGACGGCTGGATCGACGAGTTGCCCGACTACGATCTGGACGGATTCGACGAGTGCGACGATTGCGACAACTGGAACTACCAGATCCACCCGGACGCGGAGGACCTCTGCGACGGCATCGACAACGACTGTGATGGTGTGGACGGCAACGACGACGAGGAGGACGTGTACGAACCCAACGACTCCCGGGGCTCGGCCTTCGAGCTGTACGAGAACCAGGCCGGTTTCGGCAACTGCCCCTCGGCCTCGGCCACGGTGGAGTTCGCCACCATCGAGAGCGTGGGGGACGAGGACTGGTTCGCGATCTACCAGAGCGACGGCTGGGACGTGTTCGACTGGTGCGTGAGCCCCGGCTTCCAGATCGACGTCTCCCTGGACGAGCCGCCCAACCTCAGCCTGTACGTCGAGCTCTACCGGGGAAACACCTGGCTCGACGGCGGGCCCGGCACGACCTTCATCACCTGGGCCGGGGATGGTCTGACCAACGATGCGGATTGGTACTACATCCGCGTGGTCCGGGAGAACGGCACACCCGACCCCTGCGAGTACTACGAGCTTCAGGTGGAATCGAGCCCCTGATCGGCCCACGGAACGGCCATCCGCCTTGACCCGCGTGGGCTCCCGGGGGAACATGGGGACCGGCTCCGAACGGGGCGGCAAGCAGGGAGAGCACATGGTAGCCGAGAAACGCAGAGACGCACGGCACGCGATGCGCGTGCGGATGGACTACCGGAATCGCGGCGGTGGGGACTTCCTGTTCGAGTACACGATGAACATCTCCAAGGGTGGGATCTTCATCCTGACCCACGATCCTCTGCCGGTGGGCACCACCGTCGAGATGCGGTTCCAGCCTCCGGGCATGGAAGACGTGCTCGAGGTGAACGGCCGCGTGGTGTGGATCAACGAGTACCGCCCCGACTCCGACGACAACTCCAATCCCGGGATGGGGATCCAGTTCGAGGGTCTGGAAGAAGGCGACAAGACGTTGATCACCGAGGTGGTCAAGGCGATCGCCTACCTCCCCGAGTAGCCTACTCCCCCGTCTCCACCACCTCCCCCACACGGTCGGCCCCGTCCACACCCGTGATCCGCACCGGAGCGATGGTTCCAGGCTCGAGTTCCGCCCCGTCGACGATCACCTGGCCATCCACCTCCGGGGCCTGCCTCTCGGTTCTCCCCACCAGCAGGGGCCCTTCGACGAGTCCCTCGACGAGCACGGAGCGGACGTGACCGACGCTGTCCAGGGCGTTGTGCTCCAGGATGGTCGCCTGGAGCGACATCAACGCGTCCAGGCGCTCGGCACGCACCTCCGCCGGGATCTGGTTGGGCATCTGTGCCGCGGGCGTCCCCTCCTCGGGGCTGTACGCGAACGCCCCCATGCGCTCGAAGCGTGCCTCGGCCGCGAAGTCCAGCAGGCGCTGGAACGCAGCCTCGGTCTCGCCGGGGAAGCCGACCAAGAACGTGGTCCGAAGGGCCAGGTTCGAGACCCCCGCCCGGAGGCGCTCCACCAGATCCCTCACGGTCTTCTCGGATGTCCCACGACCCATGCCACGGAGTACGGCGTCGTCCACGTGCTGTAGGGGGACGTCCACGTAGGGACAGACCCGCTCGACTTCGTCGATGGTGCGCACCAACCGGTCACCGAAGCGGGCGGGGTAGGCGTAGAGCAGGCGGATCCAGGCCAGCTCCCGGATCTCCCCCAACGCGACCAGCAGGTCCGCCAACCGCTCCCCACCGGGGCGGTCCCGGCCGAACGCGGTCGTGTCCTGGGCCAGGAGGTTGATCTCACGGACGCCTGTGGCCGCGAGAGACCGGGCCTCGCGGACCACGTCCTCGACGGTCCGGGACCGCAGGGGGCCTCTCAGGGCCGGGATGATGCAAAACGAGCAGCTCTGGGAGCAGCCCTCGGCGATCTTGAGATAGGCGCTGGGACCCCTGTCCAGTACGGTCCTCTCGTGTCCGGCGAGCGGGGCCTGATCGGGGTCCGGCAGGTGCAGCGGGGTGCGATCCCGTCCCAGCACGGCGTCCACCGCCCGGGCCAGGCCCCCGGTGCCCACGAACACGTCCACCTCGGGCAGGAGTTCTCCCAGCTCTTCGCCGTAGCGCTGGGCCAGACAGCCCACCACCACCAACCGCTGACACCTCCCCCCCGCGCGCAGCTGTCCCAGCTCCACGATGGTCTCCACCGACTCGCGGGTGGCCTCCTCGATGAAGGTGCACGTGTTGACCAGCAGGACGTCCGCACCCGTGGGATCGTCGACGAGCCGGACCCCCTCCCCCACCAGGCGCGCGGCCATGACCTCGCTGTCCACGAGGTTCTTGGCACAGCCGAGGGAGGTGAGGTGGAGGGCGACGGGGGACGGCGAGCTCAATTGTAGGGGAGGACCTCGACGCCCTCGGGCGGTGTGAACGTGAAGCGGTCGTCGGTGAGGTCGGGGTTGGCGATGGGATCGGTCATGCGGGTCACGGTACGGGTCCCCACGCCGTCCTCGATGGTCACCTCGGCGATGGTGTAGTCCGCCGCCGCCACGTCGACCCAGACCTTCTGCACACCGGGCATCTCCTCTTTGGGCACCAGCAGCAGGCGAATCTGGTCGGGACGGGCCACGTCCGGTTGCAGGGAGACCTCGAAGTCGGCCCGCACGTCCTCGAGCCCGATCACGAACCCGAAGAGCCGCGCCTGGGCCGCGGTGTCCAGGTCCTTCATGACGAAGGCCCGGCGCTCGTCTGGATGGTAGATCCACAGGCTCGCGCCGTCGCTGATGAACTGTCGGGCGGTCGGCTCCGTGTAGTCCCAGCGCATCGCGGCCGGACGACGGATCTCCAGGGTGCCCCGCTGGACGAAGGTCTCTCCGCCCAGGTAGTGGCTCTCCTGCTCGAAGGTGCAGCGCAGGCTCTGCACGTCCTTGTAGTGCTCGCCCACGCCCGCGAGCACACGGTCGACGCCCGTCTCCCCCTCACCGGAAGCGGTGCTCAGCACACCCAGCACCAGCATCGAGACGATCACCCCCGTCGTCAAAACCCTCATCCGTCGACCTCCCGTCGGGTCAGGCGTCCGCACCGAAGGGCTGGACGAACACCTCCCGCGGCTTCACGCCGTCGGCAGGGCCGACCACCCCTTCGATCTCCATCCGTTCGATGATCCGCGCCGCGCGGTTGTAGCCGATCTTGAGCCGCCGCTGCAGCATCGACGTGCTGGCCTTGCGGGTCTCGGCGACGATCGCCACGGCGCTGTCGTAGTACTCGTCGTAGTCTTCCGCCCCGTCGCCGCCGTCCGCCCCCTCGACGGCCGCCTCGAGCACGTTCTCGAGGTAGGAGGGCTCGGCCTGCTCGCGCAGCGCCGCGCAGGCGCGACCGATCTCGTCCACCGTCACCAGGGGCGCGTGGTAGCGCTGGTGTGACGACGTCCCGGGCTTGAGCATCAGCATGTCGCCCGCCCCGAGCAGGCTCTCCGCGCCCTTGGCGTCGATCACGGTACGGCTGTCCACCATCGAGCTGACCTTGAAGGAGACCCGGGCCGGGAAGTTGGCCTTGATGAGGCCGGTGATGACGTCCACAGAGGGCCGCTGGGTCGCGATCATCAGGTGGATGCCGGATGCGCGCGCCATCTGGGCCAGCCGGACGATGCCGTCCTCCACGTCCTTGCGAGCGACCATCATCAGATCGGCCAGCTCGTCGATCACCACGACGATGTACGGCAGCTTCTCCGGTCGCCCGTTGAAGGGCACCTTGGGGTCCTCGGGGTCCCAGGGGAGACCCTCGTCTCCGTCCTTGTCGAAGCCCTCCTGGGCCTCCTCGATGGCGCGGTTGGCGCCCACGATGTTCCTCTTCTTGAGGAAACGCAGCATCTCGTAGCGCCGGGTCATCTCCCCCACCGCCCAGCGCAGGGCCACTGCGGCCTTGCGGGGGTCGGTGACCACCGGGAACAGCAGGTGGGGGATGTGCTCGTAGACCGCGAACTCGATCATCTTCGGGTCGATGAGGATCATCCGCACTTCGTCTGGCGTGCGGCTGAGCAACAGGCTCATGAGCATCGAGTTGACCGCCACCGACTTGCCCGAGCCCGTCGTCCCGGCGATGAGCATGTGCGGCATCTTGGCCAGGTCCGCCATGCTCGGCTTGCCCACGATGTCCTTGCCCATGGCGATGGGCAGGACGCGGGAATCGATGGCCGCCGCGTCGTGGGTCAGGACCTCGCGCAGGTAGACCGTCTGGCGCTTGCGGTTCGGCACCTCGATCCCGACGGTCCCCTTGCCCGGCAGGGGGGCGACGATGCGCACCCTCACGGCCATCAGGGCCATGGACAGATCGTCGGCCAGCCCTCGGATCCGGGAGATCTTGATCCCGTCGGCCAGCTTGAATTCGTACATGGTGATCACGGGCCCGGGGTGGATCTCCACCACCTTGCCCTGGACCCCATAGTTGTCCAGCTTGGCCTCCAGCGACCGTGCGCTGTCACGGAGCTCCGCCT
Organism: uncultured Rickettsiales bacterium; assembly: GCA_964542165.1. Lineage (GTDB taxonomy): Bacteria > Myxococcota_A > UBA796 > UBA9615 > CAYRNR01 > CAYTBN01. Next base: position 21,087 of record CAZITQ010000010.1, on the reverse strand, counting down.
CGCTGTACTGGGCCCTCTCCTCGGGCACCGGATCCAGCAGCGAGAGCTGCGGGACCTGGAACTTCACCCCCGCGGACCACCCGCGGAGGCTGTCCACCTCCTCGGCAGGACGCGACTGCAGGTGCTCGCTCTCCACGATCCGGGGGCCGGCGCCCCCCTGGTCCTGCCTGGCGGGCGGAGCCTTCGGGCGCACCGCGGTCTTGGCGACCGGCTCCTTGTCGGCTCCCGTCTGGGTCGGCTGGACCGCGTCGCTCTCCAGTCCTTGCTGCCCTCCGCTGTCCATCGACTCAAGCTGCTCCAGGCTCTCCACGTCGGCCGAGTCCATGGGCTCGTTGCGGACGATGCGGGGCATGTCCGGCTGGGCGTCGTGGACCGCCTTGAGCACACTCGACTGCCCCTCCGTGGCCAGCTCCTCTTCCAGCGAGGTGTCGAGGGATTCCTCGGGGGCGGCGCTCTCCACGTCGTCCAGTGCCGCCTGCCGCCGGGCTTCCCTGCGCCGCCGGCGGGCGTCTCGCCAGTCGTGCCAGGCGCCAGCGAGGGCATTTCCTGCCCGACCGGCTCGAACCTTGGCCTCGCCGCCCACGGAACGGGTGCTGTCCAGCGACCGCCTTCCGAACCACCCGGCGATCCGTCGCAGGACCTTGAGGACGTCCATCACCGAGATGTCCAGGGCCAGCTGCAGGGTCACCAGGAATCCGCAGACGGCCACGACGAGCGCCCCCGCCCTGCCGATCAGGCCTACCATCACCCCGGCCAGGATGCGTCCCAGGGCCCCCCCGGTGGGCAGGGGCTCTCCACGAAACGCCACCGCCCCGACCATCAGCTGGGCCAGCACCGCGACGAGGATCACCAACGAAAGCAGGCCCAGGATCTCCGCCCAACGCACCGGGAACCGGCGGCGGACCAGGAGCCGTCCCCCGAAGATCAGGGACACGGTCGCCACCACGAAGCTGGTCACCCCCAGCAGCTGGAACAGGGAGTCCGCGAGGCCGGCCCCCAGCGGGCCGATCCAGTTGCGAACCGGTTCGGTACTGGTGGTGTTGATGGAGGGATCGGTGGGGTGATAGCTCAGCAGCGCAAGAGCGAGGAGAACGCCCAGCGCGATCATCACCAGGCCGCCGCACTCGCGGAGGTGGCGTCGGATGCGGGGCTCGTCGGGATCCCGCGCTTGGGTCCCCCGAGCGGTTCTGGAGCGCCTCTTCGCCACTTCTACTTCCTCTCGGCCTGCGACGGGCGCGTCGCCCAGGCCGAATTCGCCACAGCTACCGCAATGGAAATCCAGGCCAATCGTAGGCCGCAGGGGCGATCGGTGTCAATACCGACGTGGATTTACCACGGTCGTGCGCAGCTCCTCTCGGCCGGTCCAGGGGCCTTTCGGTCCGCCGTCTGGTCTCATCTCCAAGAACGCACGAACCTCGGCCCGCATTCACCGGCCGGTGATCGCGGGGAGTCTTCGAACCGGAGAAATCCCTGGAGGTCAGGGCGACTGGAGCCGGAGTCCGTCGTCGTCGAGCAGGTAGCCGTCGCCACAGCGCTCACAGGTGGTCGAACCGCGCGAAGGGAGGTCCAGCCGGTCGCCGCAGCGGCACACCCAACCGATGCGCCGGGCCGGGACCCCGGCCACGAGGGCGTGGGGCTCGACATCGCGCGTGACCACGGCACCGGCGCCCACGGTGGCGTACATCCCCACGGTCACCCCACACACCAGTGTCGCGTTGGCCCCGACGGACGCGCCACACCGCACGCGGGTGATCTCGAACTCGTCCTTGCGCTGCACGTGGGCACGCGGGGTTCGAACGTTGGTGAACACCATGGAGGGTCCGAGGAACACGTCGTCTTCCACCTCGACCCGGCTGTACACCGACACGTTGTTCTGCACGTGAACCCCATCCCCGAGCACCGAGTCCGGACCCACGTAGACGTTCTGCCCCAGAACGCAGTTTCGGCCGATCTTCGCTCCGGTCTGGACGTGGCAGAAATGCCAGATACGCGAGCCCTCGCCGATATCCACCCCCTCGTCCACGACGGCGGTGGGGTGGGCGATGTAGCTCAATGGGAGACTTCCGAACGCGAGCGGTCGCGGATCAGTACCCGACCTCGAGGCCGATCCCGATCTGGTGGTCGACGAAGAGCACGTCGTCCCCACCGTCGGACGCGACGATCGACCACAGCCGGTAGGATGCGCCGATGGAGAAGACCTCGGCGATCTGGAAATCGACGCCGACCCGCGCGCGGACTTCGTGGTCGATGCGGTCGATGTACCCACCGATCTGGCGGTACTGGTACCCGAACTCGGCCCGGGGCAGCACCAGTCCGGCGATCTGCCCCTGGTAGCGCACGTACGGCGAGGTGGTGATGTAGTAGTTGGAGAAGTACAGGTACTTGTAGTCCCGCAAGAAACCCACGGTGATGCGCTGGGTGGCCACGGGGTTCCAGTGCAGCTGGACCTTGCCCAGGATGCCGTTGGCACCGGACAGGTTACCCTCGGCTTCCTCCGGGTTGTCCTTGAAGTAGGCGTTCCCGTACCCGAACAGCGCCTGCATGGCGATCTTGCGACTGATCTTGCCCTGGATCCCCGCCCAGACCCGCCAGTGTGTCGAATCGTACTGGGTCAGTTCGGAGAGGAGGGGATCGGCGTTGTCCCCCAGCAATTCGCTGATGGTCGGATCCCAGAGAATGCCCCCCACGTCAGCCTGGAACAGGAGCTGCGTCTTGGGGAAGAACCTCCACGCCGCGTCGATGGTGCCGTAGAGGTCGAAGGCCTGACCGTAGACGATCCGGTTGCCCGCCGCGCCGAGGAGTTGGGTATCCGCGCCGGTGTAGCGGGTGAGGTCGAAGTGGAAGAGGCCACGGATGCGGAGCGACGAACCCGGGCGACCTTCGGCGCCGATCTCGAAGTTGTTCGACAGTCGATCCATCAGCGAGTAGCGATGGAACATCCGATCCTGGTTGTCGAACTCGCGAGAGAGGCGGTGGAGGTCGTCCGCCACCAGAAAGGAGATCTTGCTCTTCGGCCGGGTCATCAGACTCAGGCCGATCTTGTAGTTGAGGAAGACGTCCAGGTCCTTGTGGCCGACCTGGTCCAGGTCGTGGTCGACGAACGCGCCCAGGTACTTCTTGAGGTAGTAGTTGCCGTAGATCTTGAAGTTGGCGTTGTCAGAGCGGATCAGGTAGCGGATGTGGGGCTCGAGGCGCAGGGTGAAATCGGCCTCGGGGTCGGCCTCGGTGCGATAGACGTTGCTCTGGTAGGCGAGCGCGAAGTTCAGTCCCGGTTGCAGTCGACCGTTGGACCCGATACGGAATCCGGTCTCCGAATCCGACGAGCGGGCCCATGTGTAGGGGTCGGCATTCGCGCTCCCAACGAGCGCGAGCGCAAGCAAGACCGTAGCGCACGCAACGATCCGAATCCATGGAGATTGCGCCGTCATACCGCCTCTTCTACAGCTTTCCGTCGCGCCAAATGCCACGCAAGCGTTGTACTCTACGTCCCGTTCCTGCGTCCCGCAGCCATCACAGCGAAGATCATGGCGTCCCCGAATTCGTCGATCCCTGGGTCATGCGTACCCATCCGGACCTACCGCTTTGCCGTGTGTGGCTGTCTCTGATTCCCCTTGCAACGCTCCCTTCGCCCTGTGTCTGCGCGCAGATCAGGTAAAGGGAGACTCCTCCGGAGGCCGTGTGTATCCGGACGGATCGGACTCGTACTGGCCCTCGTCGTCTTCCCCTTCCGGGGTCGTCCGCGACCATCGGCCGCGGCCGGCGTAGGACACGCCGACCTCGGGCACGCAAGCTTCGGCCTCGGCAATGAGCTGCAGAGCCTGCCCCCGTGCCATGTCGATCTTCTGGAACTCGTGGGCCGCTAGATCGTTGTTCTCCCTGGCCAGCGCCTCTTGCATGGCCATGTCAGCATCGCTGACGACCTTGAGCAGCGCCTTGAGACCAGCGAGCTTCTCGTTCAGACAGTTCAGGAGGAGGGTGTCCTTCTCCTTCTCCGCCAGCTCGACCATCTTCAACACCGACCGAACGGCATCCTTCACCTCGACGACGGTGTCCTCGGAGTAGTCGAGACGCTGCCTTGGCGACATCTCGGCGTAACCGGTTCCTTCGTCGTTGGCCCATGCCATGGATGGAAGGGTGAAGCACAGCACCAGCACGGCTGTGCTCAACGGACTCGTAACGGTTCGGGGGATAATCTGCCAGACGTTCATCGCCTGCCTCCTAGCGGCGGCCGGACAGGACTCACCCTACGGGTGGGTCAGTTCACTGTCAAGCCACGCACCTCGTGGAAGTTCAACCAGTATAACTGCCGAACTCCGAGCAAGGTGGATTCTCGAGCCTCCAGAACGCCGCAGGGCGCCTTCCGTGGCGCCCGAACGGACCTTGCCCCGTTTCCCCCGCTCAACTACTCGCGAAGAAGTTGAACGGATACGTGATTTCGATCTCTTCGTCCTGCGGGTCGAACTCCCAGCGCCGAATCCTCATCGTGATGCACTTGACGAGGTCGGCGTTGCCTGTGGTGTTGACCTCCACGGAGACTCCGGACACGGTCCCATCCGGATTCACGGTCCAGATCACCTCGACCTTGCCGCTCAACTCGGGATCGGCCTTGAGCTCCTTCTCGTAGCAGGACTTGATCTGGCCCTTCTTCTTGGACACGTACTTCTTGACGGCCGCCATGTCTCCCACGTCGCCGTAGGTGACCTCCATGGCTCCGCTCATGCTGGCCTTGACCTCGGTCTGCTTCTTGGTGCCACCCCCGACGGGGCCGCCGCCACCGCTGCCGGCCATGTCCTTGATCGAACCGAGCTCGCCGCTTCCGGCGCCGCCAGCGCGCAACGTGCTGTCTTCGCCCCGTCGCGCCACCTTGATGCCGTCCGCACTGGCCAGGGCCTTGGCGAGGTCCGTCTGCAGCTCGGCCCCCTCGCCCAGGAGGTCGGCCACCGAGTCCTCGTTCCCCGTCTCTCCGGTGGTGCCGATGAGCGCCGCCAGCCCCTGCTGCATCATCTCTGCGCGGCGCTGCTCGCGAATCTCCTCGGCCGATGGTTGCTCCGTCTCTTCCCCGGAGCCATCGTTCTCCGACTCGTCCGCGCTCCCGTCACCCTCATCCTTGGGCTCGTCCTTGTCTGCGACGACCTCCTCCTCACCCTCGCCTTCCAGATCAGTCTCCTCGTCCTCGTTGAGGAGGTCCTTGAGGGCCTCTTCGTCGAAAAACGCCTGAGTGAACCGATCGGGGATGTCGTCGATGCTGACCTTGCCCGGCGGTGGCTGGGAGTCGATGTAGATGTACGCCGCGGTGTTCACGACGCAGGAGAAGAGGAAGAATCCCCAGTAGACCCAGTCGATCTGCGCCAGGCTGAAGGGGCTGAACGTGACCGCAACCCGCTTGGGTTCGGGCGGCGCCTGGACGAACTGGAACAGGATTGTGACCGGCCCGATCTGGACCTTGCCCCGATTCCTCTCGCTCAGAGGCAGCCAGTACCCGTCTCCGCGGCGCTTGGCCACGCTGCCCTTGAGCTTGCCCAGCGGCTGAACCGCGTTGTCCACCGAGACCTTGCCCTTCATCTCGTCGGTGAACACGAGGGCATACTGCCCACTCTTGGCAGCGAACAGACGGTGCTGCTTGGGGAGGAAAGAGGGGGGCAAGACGAAGGTATTCTTCGTCGATTCCCCTACGGTGACAGCCTCACCGGACCGAATCAGCCGTTCTTCCAGGATCTTGCCGCCCTGGATGATCCCAATCCGGAGGACCTTGTGCGCTGGCTTCGCCTTCGAGCCCATCAGCGATCCTCAGAGAGCTCTATCGCCCGCTTCATGCCGGCTACTCGTCCGTCGGTCAGGCCGGCGCTGACACGTCGGTCGCACCCCCGGTTCGAAGTGCAGACCCTTCTATCATAACATGGTATCGGACGTCGCGCGCGCTTCCTTACCCCCTACTCGCCTTCTTTGAAGACAACGAACTTGAACTCGCCGAACTGGGCCTGTCCTGCGGTGTACATGACTTCGCGCAGCAGGGAGAACTCGGTGGACTTGTCGCACTGGAGCAGCAGCCGTCCCTTGAAGGGCTGGCTGGGGTTCCGCGCGGCCACCGCCTTGGCGTCGTCCGCTTTTTCCTGCAGGGTGTCGTACAGCGGCGAGATGATCGGTCCGCGCTTGTACTCCTCGGCGACCTCGGAGTTCTCGACGTCGATCACCTTCACACCGTCCACAGAGATGCTGAGGCGGGAGACGACGACGTTGACCGAGACCTCGGGCTCCTTGGTGGACGAGGACATGGGGAGTTCCAGGTCACCCTCGGGGTTCACCTGGATGTCCTCCACCGAATAGCTCTTCAGCAGGAAGACGAGGATGATGGTCATCATGTCCATGAGGGACGTGATGGTCAGCCCACCCTCTTCCTGAAGCCTTCTCTTGCTCTTTGCGCGGAGCTCAGCTGGATTTGGCATCGTTGGCTCCTATCGCTGCAAGCCGCCGGCGATGACCACGAACGGGAACAGCAGCTCCCGCTTCTCGGCACCTTCCGGCATGTGATCCCGGGTCGCGTCCATCGTGTACACGATGTTCTCGTAGAGCATGTCCGGCTCGGGAATCAGGATCACGTTCTGCTCGTCGGGGTACTCGGCCTTGACCTTGACCAGCTTATCGGTGAGCCCCGAGAAGTTCAGGCACTCGGTCCGATCGCAGGACTGGGCCAGCCCCCGGCAGTACAACGTCTTGCAATACTCTGCGTCGCGCGTGAGCGGAATGGTGGGCTCACGCTCGGCCGCCGCGGCCACGTCCGTGATCTGCCCCTGCCCTTCCTCGCCCGACGACAGGATCGCGGCGTTACCGCCCACGATGAAGCCCTTGCCGGTGATCGCCACGGTGAGCATCAACGGCGGCTTGTCGTCGATCTGGTCGGTGGTCGCCTTCGGCGCACCGATGGCTGGCAACGAGCTGTCGATCACCGCGAGGTGGACGAACTGCACCGTCAACAGCAGGAACGGAATCAGGATCGTCACCAGGTTCATGATCGGCACCAGGTTCGGCGGTCCGATCTTGTCCTGTGCTGCGCTCTTCTTGCGCCCGACAGCACTCATGTCCAACTCCCCTCCCGAACGGAGTGGAACTCACCCACGGGTGTCCACTGCCCGCCCGGAACTCGGGTAGGTCGCGTCTGCTCGGACCGGATCTAGCCGGCCTCGCCTTCCTTCAGCGAGCCACGCTGGCGCGCGCTGAGGAGGTTGACCAGCTTCACCGAGTACTGGTCGATGTCGTCGATCACCTTGGTCGTGCGGTTCTGGATGATCGAGTGGAAGACCATGGTCGGGATGGCCACGATCAGACCGAACTCGGTGGTGTACATGGCGATGGAGATACCAGACGCCAGCAGGGCCTGCTTCTGCTCGGCCGAGGCCGCACCGACCGCCTTGAACGCCTGGATCAGACCGGAGATGGTCCCCAGCAGACCGGTCAGGGTGGCGACGTTGGCCCACATGCCCAGCATGGGCGTGCGCTTGGTCAACAGCGGCATCACCTCGAGGGTCGCCTCGTCCACCGCGTTCTGGATCTCCAGGGTGGAGCGGTTGGCCCGGGTGAGGCCCGCCTTGAGCACGCGGCTCAGCGCAGCGTTGGCTTCCGCGTTGCACAACTTGATCGCGCGGTCGATGTTGTTGGCCATCACCAGCTTCTGGATCTGTGCCATGAACGCCGCGCCGTTCAGGTTGTAGCGGAAGAAGACGAAGTAGAACCGTTCGATGATCGTGGCCAGTGCGATGACCCACACGGCCAGGATGCCGTACATGAACGGTCCACCCTTGGTGAAGAACTCGACGATGTGGCCCATTCCGTAGTCCTCCTACAGAAAACTGCAGTTCCTATGCTTCCGGTTCAGCCGAGCGAGCGCCGCCGGCTGGTGCTAGCTATCGTCCTTCTCGCTAGAAGGGTTCCTTGTCCACGGACTCGACGATCTTGGGGATGAAGCTCTTGCTGAGCTTCAACGACACCTCGTCCTTCACGTCCTGACGGTGCGTAATGTACGTCACCTGGGGCTTCTGGACGGTGCCTTCGACCTGCTCCGCCTCTTCTATGACGATTTTTTTACGTGGCTGCCCTGCCGCCGGTGCGGCGATGCAGGCCGCCAGGATCCCGACAGCGACCAGGACTGGGAGGCGTCGGAAAATCTCGGAACCCATGGAAATCACTCCTGTTTCCAGCAACGAGCCGGCTCGAAGGGACCCATTATAGGGGAACTGCTGTTCCCGGTCCAACGGGTATCCAGGGCCGTCTCCAGGCGCTCTATGCCTTCCAACGAACTGCCCGCCGCGCGGTTTCTGGCCCGCGGCGGGATCTCGCTTTCTTGACCGAAGCTTGACCCCGCGGGGAGTCAACCGCTCTCGGTCGTCTCGGCGGGGTCACCCTCCCCTGCCGCCGGGTCGGCCGCAGGAGGTGCCTCGCCCCCACCCTCACCGGCGCCGCCTTCCGGGGGTGCCGTCTCGGTTCCCTCGCCGCTCTCGGGCGTTCCCTCGCCGCTCTCGGGCGCTCCCTCGCCGCCCTCGGGCGTTCCTTCGCTGCCGTCGGGTGCCGGCTCGCCGCCGCCCTCGGCCGCAGCGGCAGCGGCGGCAGCGGCGGCCTCGGCGGCCTCCCGAGCCGCCTCCTCGGCTTCCGCGGCCTCTTCGGCCCTGCGCTTCTCTTCCTTCTCCTGGCGGCGCTTCTCGCGATCGATACGACGGAGCTCCCGGTCCCGCGCCTTGACGACCTCGGCCAGGTATTCGTGGAGCGGGTCGTCGTCTGCCAGCCCGGGGGTGATCCGGATCAACTCCTCGTAGGACGCGATGGCCTTGTCGAAGTCGCGATAGTGGTCGCCGTAGAGCACGGCGAGGTTGTACAGGGCGTCGTGGTTCGACGGGTCCTCGTTCAGCAGGTACTCGAACTCGGTCTTGGCGCCGTCCAGGTCCGCCGTGCCCCGCTTCGCGATGCCCAGCGCCAGCCGGGCGCCGGTGTGGTTCTTGTCCTGGATCACCGCGCGCTGGACCAGCTCCTTGGCCCCCTGGTAGTCCAGGTTGGCGATGCGGATGTTGGCCAGGTTGACCAGGGTCTGGATGTGGTTGGGATCCAGCTCCAGCGCCCGTTCGAAGGAGACCTGGGCCTCGTACTCCTCGCCCAGGGCCCGGTGGATCATCCCCATGTTGCAGTGGACCGTCGGGTCGGTCTTGGCATCCTCGTTGGCCTGCTGGGCCTTGAGCAGCGCGAACTCCGCGAGCTTGTACTCGCCCTGACGCATGTAGGTCAGCGCCAGGAGGGTGTAGGCCCCCACGCTGGTGGAGTTCAACGTCAGGATCTCCTTGATCTGACGCACCAGGGACTCGGGACTCTCCCCCTGGTCGAAGGCGTAGCGCACCTTGCCCAGGCGGCACTCGGTGTTGCTCTCGTCGTGCCGGACGCACTCGTTGAACGCGTCCATCGCCGCGCCGACGCGGTTCTGTCGCTGGTAGGCCTGGCCGAGGGCGACCCAGGCGTCCCCGAGGGCGGGATCGAGTCGCGTGGCCTGCTCCAGGGACTTGACCGCCTTGTCCGGCTGCCGACCCTCGACGTAGGCCAGCCCCAGGTTGTAGTGCCCCTCGGCCCATTCGGGCATGAGCTGCGTCACCTGGTCGAAGCGGTCGATGGCGGTGGGGACCTGGGGGGGGCGCATGCTCAGGGCCAGGAGGCCCTCGTTGAACATGTTCTGCGCCAGCATCTCGCTGGTGACCTGGGGCTCGGTGGCTGCGCCCTCTTCGCCCGGCGCACCCTCGGCCCCCTCGGTGGCCCCGCTGTCTCCGCCGGTCTCTCCGGAGGCACCGGTGTCACCGGCGTCGCCGCCGCCCGCACCCGGATCGGGGGTCTGTTCCCCCGAGGTTCCCGTGTCCGCCGGCTGGTTGCAGTTCTGCACGCCACCGAGGAAGGGGAGCACGACCAGGATCCCCAGCCAGGCCAGGTGTCGCCGGATCATGACGTCTCCTCCGCCGGCGCCACCGCGGGAGCGGGAGCGGCCTCGTAGGGAGCGTTGTCGTACTGGACCCGGTCAGGCTTGAGCAACGGGTAGGTGTTGGGGTCGACCGCGTGCAGCGCCTCGCGGGCCCGGGTGACCCACGGCGAGTTCTGCTTGCGGTTGGTGGCCTCCTGGATGACGGTGTCGTACAGGGAGATGGCCTCGAGCTCGAAGGCTTCCGCCAGCCCGGTCTTCTGCTCGGCGAGGAGATCCTCGCACATGAGCTTGTTGTCCTCGGTCGGCGGACCGCAGATGTCGCGATTGTGCCCCGGCTCCCAGTCGTAGATCATCTCGACGAAGCCCTGGACCACGTCCGCGGTGATGTACAGGCAAGCCATGATGTAGTTGAACTCGGAGTAGGTCCCCATGAAGGTCCGGGCCTCGGCCTGGATCTCCTTGTAGCGGGCCTTCTTCTCGTCCAGGACCGGCTGCAGCTTCTCCATGTCCCAGGTGTTCGGCAGCTTGATCTTGTCGTACTCGTCCAGAGACGCCTGGAGCTCCGGGAAGGCTGCCTCGGCAGCCGCAGCCACCGCCGGCTGGGTCAGCTGGATCCCCGCCGCGACGGTGGCGTGGTAGGTGGCCAGCAGCTCCTCCTTGGTGGACGCGACCTGACGCCGATTGCCCTGCTTCTCGTAGATCTGGATCTGCTTGATCAGCGCCTCCATGGTCCGGTTGGCGTCCTCGTCGCGGAACCGTTCCACGTAGCGCTTGTAGGTCCCCAGCGCCCTCTGGTCCATGCCACCGTCGCGGTAGGCCTCGGCGGCACGCCAGGTGGCCTCGTGCGCGTCGTCCACCTCGAAATCGTCGGCGTACTTGAGGTAGTAGCGCGACGCGTCTTCGTAGCGTTTCAGCCCCAGGCTGAGGAAGGCCGACTGCCAGTAGGCGTCCGCGGCCTTCTCGTAGGTCGGGTGCAGCCGCGCGACCTGGCTGTAGTAGCCGATGGCGCGATCCAGCTCCATGGTCCGCTCGTACTGGCCCGCGATGCGGAAGAAGATCGCGGGCGCCTTATCGTGCTCGGGGTACTCGTCGAGGAACTCCTCGTACAGGCGGTTGGAGTTGATGGTGTCCCCGCCGTTCTCGTACTGGCGGGCCGCGTTGTACAGCGACGTGGCCGCCTCGTCGCTCAGCGGGTACTCGCGGTAGAAGGCCTCGAACTTGCGGGCCGAGTCCTTGAACGCCTCGATGTCGCCGGACTGCCCCGACTGCATCGCCAGCATGAACTGGGCGTCCTCCTTGACCTCCTCGAAGAAGGGCTTGCGCACGTCGTTCCAGAACGCCTCGTCCGCCCCCATCATCTCGATGTTCCGGTAACGATCGGCCAGTTCGTAGACCTTCTCCAGGTCGCCCATCTGCGAGTAGCTGTCGATGATGTTGCCGGTGGCGTAGGCGGCCACCATCAGCTTGGGCCAGCGATCGACGATGTCCTGGAAGCGCTTGCGGGCCTCGTCCAGCTGGTTGTGGTACAGGTAGATCTCCGCCGCGATGAACAGGTGGTCCGGCGCCTCCACGTACGCAGGATCGTGGGCGTACAGGGCGTCCACCGACTGGATGAAGTTCTTGCGCAGCTCGCTGATCTCGAGCACCTCGACACCCTCGGGCTTCTGTCCGGGGGTGACCTGCATGTTCATGACCGACCGCGGGTCGCTCTTGAAGTCCGGCTCACGCGTCGTCATCAGGCGGTAGTACGCGTAGGCCTGGGAGTTGAGCACGTCACCCGCGCGGGCCGTCTCGGGGTACTTGTCGAGCTTGCCGTACTCGGCGATGGCCCGCTCGTACTCGGCCGCGAAGTAGTAGCACTCCGCGATGTAGTACTGGGTCTCGTAGGCGTCCGCGGCGAAGGGGAACCGATCCAGGTAGTCCTGGTAGGCCGCGGCGGCCTTGAGGTACTCGGAGCGCGCCGGCTCGGCGCCGTCCACCTGGCCGCCCTCCATGTACATGTTGTAGGCGGTCTGGTGGTAGAGCTTGGCGACGTCCGCCAGGGACTCCTCGATGTACTTGCTGGCGGCGCGCAGGGCGTCCGGATTGCTCTTGTTGGCCTCCCACCAGGGGGTGCCCTCCTTGAAGAGCTCCACCAGGCGGGTGCGGGCCTCCTGGCTCGCCTCCAGATCGGGCTGGTCCTTGACGTGGTAGAGGACCATGACCTTGTGCATGAAGTCCGGATTGTCCGGGCTCTCGGGGTAGCGCTTCATGATGCGCTCGAGGGCGAGGATCTGCTCGTCGGGCAGGTCCTGCTGCGCCAGGACGTTCTCGACCTCGACCAGGACGTCGTACTCGTACGCCCGGCCACCGATCTCCGAGAAGAAGGATTCGGCCCTCAGGATCGCGGGCATCTCGAGATAGTCGGCCTGATCCACCAGCGAGATCGCCAGGTACTTGATGGACTCCGGCCGGAGCTGGCTCGCGGCCGTGCCCTCGGTGAGGTCCATGGTGTCGGCGCGGTCGATCAGCGCCACGAAGCGCGGGATCGCCGCGTCCAGGTCGTCCTTGCGGTAGTAGGCCCAGGCCAGCTTGTACAGGGTGCGGTCGTGCAGGCCCTCGGCGTCCGAGTCCATCACGTTCTGGTAGGCCGCGATGGCGTTGTCGAAGTCGACCTCGTCGAAGTAGATCTCGCCGAGCTCGAACCAGCCCAGGGCGGCGTACCGGTCGTCGGGGAGATTCTGGACCAGCCGCAGGTAGGTCTCCCTGGCCCGGGTGTCGTCCTGCTGCTCGCTCAGATCGTCGCCGTACGCATACCCCAGCTGGTAGTAGACCGCTCCCAGGGACTCGTAGTCCGGGAACTCGTCGATGAGGCGCTTGAACAGGCCGATCGCGGGGCCGTAGTCGTACCCCGGCGGCTCGCCGATGGTCGACAGCTCGCCCGCGTAGAACGCCTCTTCGAGCTTGTGGTAGTCGTCGCTGGCCACCACGAACTGGTCCTCCATCTCCTCGAGATAGAGCTGGGCCAGCCGGAAGATCCGGTGGGCGGTGTAGGGGCTGCGCGGGTACTTGTCCACGAAGGCCTCGTGGCGGCGGATGGCCTCGAGACGGCGCTCCCGCTCCAGGGCCACGTTCTCGTCGATCTGGGCGTCGTAGCTGGCCCGGATCTTCCGGACCTCCTCGGCGTACCGGTGACCGACGATCCGCTGGAGCTCCCCGCGCATCTCCTGCACGCGCTCGTTGAAGCGATCGTAGGCCGCCCGGAACTCCTCCATGTCCTCCTCGTCGGCGGGCACGGCCTCCTCGGGGGCCGGCGGAGGCGGGGGTTCCTCGTCGGCCTGGGCGAAGGCCAGGCCGCACCACAGGAGGGCGAGGGACAGGGCGATCGGGGTGAGGGTCTTCATTGTACCGTCACCCCCGCGCTCTCCTCTTCCTCGTCGTCTTCGAACTCGAGGAGGCCCTCGTACATGTGCTTGAGCTGGTTGAGGGTGTCCTTCAGCTCCGCCCGGATGGTCGCGGTCTCCTCGGAGATGTCCTCCTTCTGCTTCCAGTAGACGTCGATGGCGCCCATGTCGGCCTGCATCACCGTGTCCGCGAACAGCTCCTGCACCTGGCGGAAGCTGGTCTCGGCGATCTCGCCGGAGACGTCCCGGCTGTCCCGGGCAAAGGCCGTGGCGTCGCCCTCGTAGCCCAGCAGAGCCCGCCGCTCCTCGTCGAGCAGCCGGCTGATCTCGGCGATCTCCTCGCTCTCCCGCCGTTCCAGGTCGACGAGCAACGCGCTGCAGACCGTCCGCTGCCTTCGCAACCGGCTGCGGGCGTCGTCGACGGTGGCGAAGAACTCGTTGGCCGTACCCCGGCTGACGCCGGAGCGGTAGTCCACCAGGCGCTCCACCAGGGACGCGATCCCCGCCCGCGCCGACTGGCGCTGGGACTGCTCACCTGCGCCGCCCACGGTCACCAGATGTGCCGTCACGCGGCGGGGGTCCATCCTCCTGTGCACGTCGGCCAGGCCCTCCGAGGCCTCGGTCAGCTCCCTGCGGATTCCGTCCAGTACCAGCTTGTGTCCCTGGACCTCGGCGTCCGTCATGAACCCTGTGGCGAGCTCGTTCTTGAGGTAGAGCTCGACCCCCGCCAGTCGGGCCAGGGTGTCGTCCACGTTGGCTTCGAGCTTGTACGCCTCGGTGTCGATGGCCCGGGCCGCGGATTCGAGGTCCTCGCGGTACTCGGTGCGGTCGGTGTACAGGGACGACACCTCGTTCACCTGGCTGCCCAGGGCGGCGCGCTCGGTCACGATCTCCCGGACGCCGGCGGCACGCTCGCCACCCAGGGCGTCGATCAGGTAGTTGGCCTCGATGAAGACCAGGTCGCTCTCCATGGAGAGGATCCGGGCGTCGAAGCCGTCGATCTCCTGGCGACGAGCCCGGTAGGTCGTCATCATCTCGCCCGATCGCTCGGTGCGGAGGGCCTCTTCCAGCCGGGCCACGGTCTCCTGGCTCGCGTCGATCTCGCGGGTCTCTCGCTTCAGGTCCGAGGCGATCTCCACGGCCTCGTTGAGCCGTGGGTCCTGACGGGCCATGCGGGCGGCGAGTTCGGGGACCTGGTACTCGGCCTCGACGATGAAGGTCTCGTCCACAAGCTGGTTGAAGTAGACCATCGGGTCGACGTCGGACTCGACGATGTGGTTGAGCCGCGCGCGGATGGCGTCGAAGTCCTCCACCACGGTCTCGTAGTCGTCGAGGGCCTCCTGGTACTCCTCCAGCTTCACCTGCAGGTGAGCCATCAGCAGCTTGAGCTCCGCCTCCCGGGTGTCCTCGGGGAAGGCCAGGAGGAAGAGGTCGATCGTGCGGTAGGCCCGCTGGAAATTCTCGCGGGCGTTCTGCTTGGCCTCGGCCGGCTTGACCAGCGGGTCCTCGGCGGCGATGACGCCCAGCCGGATGTAGGCCCAGCAGATCTGCACCAGGGCGTCGGCGAAGAATTCCGAGTCCTGGGGCACGTTCTGGTAGGCCTCGATGGCCAGCTGCAGGTTGTCCAGCTCGTAGTGCAGGGTCCCCAGGGCCAGCCACGCCAGGTGGAGCACCAGGGTCTGCTCGTCGGTGGACACGGGGAGCTGGACCACGTCCTCGAAGACCGGGATCGCCGAGCGATAGATGGTGCTTGCGCCCTCCGCGTCGCCCAGCTGGTAGGCCTCGAAGCCCTCCTTCACGAGGATCTCGCCGTAGTGGTATCGGGCCTGGGCCGTGTAGGTGCTCCCCTTGGGGAAGTCGGCGAACATCTGCTTGGCGTCGGCGAGCTTGCCCTGCCGGTAGAGGGTCTTGCCCAGGGCGTAGCGCACCCGCAGCGCCGATGCGCCGGTGCCTGCCCGCGTCGTCTGCAGGAAGTTGTTGTAGTAGTAGTTGAACTGGTCCACGTCGCCGGTGAAGCCGAAGATCTCGATCAGCTTCATCACCGAGTCGTCGTAGTGGGGATGGATCGCCCCCACCGAGACGATCTCCTGGTACGCCGCCTGCGCCGGGTAGTAGTTGCGGCCCAGGAACAGGCTCTCGGCCAGGTAGTACTCCGCGTCCGCCTTGGAGGGATGGGAGTCCAGGTCACCGTTCTCCAGCAGGGAGAAGTACAGCAGTGAGGCCTGGGCGTAGTCCTCGGTCAAGAACGCGAAGTTCGCCTCGAACAGCAGGTCCTTGACCTCGGACGGAGAGCGGCTCATCGGCCGCCCCTCGATGGCCCCCTGCAGCAGCTGGACCCGGCGCTCGAGCAGGTCGAGCTGCTCCACGGTCAGGTCCAGGTGGGCCGAGGGGTTGAGGGCCCCTCGCCCCGTGGTGCGCGGGGCGGCGTCCGAGGGGAGCGGAGACAGGAGCAGCGTCACCAGCGCCAGCGCGCCGGCGAGCGCCGGTAGGGTCAGCGAGTAGATGGGCGCCGTACTTCGCATCGAGCGCTTCCTTGCACTGCGGCCGGCGGCTGCGGGCTCAGCTTTCGTTTCCGCTGGAGAGGTTCGCGATGTCCTCCTGCTCGAATTTCATCTCGGGCCCCTCCTCGAAACCGCCGAGGGGCCCACCCTTCTTCTGCAAGACCATGCGGATGACAGCCGTCTTGTTGTCCTCCGCGATGAACGAGTAGCTCTCACGCCCCTTGAACGAGTAATCGTCCAGATACGAGAAACCTCCACTCCCGTTGCCCTTGACCACGATCGTCGCCGTGATGGTGTGGGACCCCGGGGGGATGTTCCCCTCGAAGATCTTGAGCTCCTTCTTCTTGTGGAAGTCGGTGGAGCTGTCGACCTTCTCGAAGATGGGCGTGCCGTCGAAGTCGTAGGAGATCGACTCGATGCGATAGGCCGAGCCCAGGCGATTGACGTGGATCAACGAGGCCTTGGCCCCGGCAACCACACCCTTGATCACCTTCTCCTCGAGCAGGAGCAGGCGAGCCTTGCTGCGGAACACCTTCTCCTTGAGCACGTTGACGTTCTGCTCGACGGTCTTGAGCTCGCGGGTGAGGCTCATCTCGTCGCGGGGGGCCGGTTCGGCCTCCTCCGCCTCCTCCGCGCCGTCTTCACCGTCGGCCTCTTCACCCTCGGGCTCCCCGCTCTCCTCTTCGGTCGCCTCAGGCTCGTCGGCGGGTTGGGCCGACGCGGGAAGCGTCCAAACGAGACTCGAGACGAGGAAGCAGAACCCGAGCCAAACAGCCAGCTTCGATGTCATCTTGGACCCCCTGAGAAGGGCGGTACCGCCTGCCAATCCCCTTGAATCGCGAACGGCGGGTCTGCGGCTTGAGAACACAATTCTTCCAAGGCGTTAGGATAGTCACGCCCCTGGAGACGTGTCAACGTCCTGTAGCATCGTTGTAACTGCCCTTGAGGACGAAGGAAATGAAGACGATCCGATCCGTTGGAATCGGCACGCTCCTGGCGCTCCAGCTGGTCACCATCCCGGCCGCCGTCGCCGCCGAAGATCCGCCCGACGCCGTCGATGCCAGTGCGGTACTCCTCCCCTCCCCCATCGCCTGGGTGGAGGGCCCCCGAGCCCTGGACGTGAACCCCGCCGCCCTGGGATTCCGGGCCGGCCGGCCGCCGGGCCCCCCCGCCCCCGCCCCCCCCCCCCCCCCCC
>CAZITQ010000010.1:0-4055 GCA_964542165.1 uncultured Rickettsiales bacterium | reverse complement strand
GGCCTGGGCGGAACTCCCCCCCCCCCCCTTCGCGTGGGGGGCGGGCCCCCGCGCCCTGGACGTCACCCCCGCCGCCCTGGTATGCCGCCGCGCCTTGGGCGCGGAACTCGGCATCGCCAGCGCCCGGCCCAGCGGAGGACCGGTGGGACTGGGGGGCTACGCCGGCACCTTCGGGCTGGGCGTGGGTGGACAGGCGATCCTGGCCGGCGAGGGTTCCCGGGGCCACGCCGCCCTCGGGTTCGGTGTCCCGGTGACCGAAGCACTCAGCCTCGGCGCCGCGTTCCGGCTCCACGTGCCCGGCCGGGAGCTGCCGGTGTACGGGGCCTGGGACCTGGGAGTCGCCCTGCGGCCCGCGTCCTGGCTCTCCCTCGCCGGGGCCGTGCGGGACCTGGCCTGGGTGGAGGGGAGCGAGGGGAGGGCCAGCCCCCAGCTGAACGCGGGGGTCGCCATCCGACCCTTCGGCTACCGGGTCTCCCTCGGTCTGGATTGGATCTACGAGACGGCCGGACCGCCGAACCCCCACCACCTGCGGATCGCGGCGATGGTCGAGCCCGTGGACGGCGTGCAACTGCTGGCCACCGTGGACGACCGCGCCAACCTGGGCTTCGGCCTCCAGCTGCATTTCCGCGGCGGCTGGGTCGGGGGCCTGGCCCGGGTCCATACCCGGGACGATCCGGGCCTCGGGGGATGGGCGGCCGGGGTGGGCACGTCGGCGGATCACCGGCCCACGAAGCTCGTGCCGTCCCGCAGCCTCGCCGAGATCGACCTCGGGCACCTGCGGGAGAATCCCACCGTCAGCCCCCTCGCGCCGCGCATGGCCGCCACCCGATTCTCGGACGTCCTGCAGACGCTGAGGGATCTGGGTGATCAGCGATCCGTGTCCGCCCTGCTGCTGCGCCTGGACGGGTACTCGGCGGGCATGGCCCAGACGGAGGAACTCCGCGCCGAGATCCTGCGCCTGCGGGAGGGGGGAACCCCGGTCTATGCCTATCTCGAGAGCGGCGGCGACACCGTCGACTACTACCTCGCCAGCGCCTGCGACCGGATCTGGCTCCACCCCGCGGGAACCCTGGCGGTCACCGGCCTCTCCTCGCGCATGTTCTTTTACAAGAGTGCCATGGATCGCTTCGGCGTCGACGCCCAGTTCAGCCGCATCGGCCGATACAAGTCGAGTCCCGAGCGATTCACCGAGACCGGCCCGACCGGGCCCAACCTGGAGGTGCGCAACGCCCTGCTGGACGACCGGTTCGAGCGCCTGCTCGGGGCGCTGGCCGAGGGGCGGGGGGTAGACGCCGGCGAGATGGGGGCCCTGGTGGACGACGCGCCCTACCCCGCGGCGCTGGCCCTGGAGCGGGGGCTGGTCGATGCCCTGGTCTACCCGGACGAGGTCCGGACCCGGGTGAAGAAGGACCTGGCACGGCCGAAGTTGAACCTGCGTGAGCCCCTCGAAGAGGTCGCCGCCTCCCCCCACTGGCGCGCCCCCAACTCGATCGCGGTGATCCATATCGACGGCCTGATCAACACCGGACGGTCGGGCCGACTTCCCCTGGGCCTGCTGGAGGTCGCAGGCTCGGACACCATCGCCAGGGCGATCCGGCACGCCCGCGGCGACCGCGCGATCAAGGCCATCGTGCTGCGGATCGACAGCCCCGGGGGTTCGGCCTTCGCCAGCGAGGAGATCTGGCGCGAGGTCCACCGGACCCGGGGCAAGAAGCCCGTGGTCGTCAGCATGGCCTCGATGGCGGCCTCGGGCGGCTACTACTCGGCCTGCGCCGCCGATCGAATCCTGGCCGATCCATCCACTCTGACCGGATCGATCGGCGTCTACGCCGGCAAGGTCAGCCTGGGCGGGCTCTACCAGAAACTCGGTGTGGACACCTTGCGGATCCAGCGGGGGGACAACGCCGGCCTGTACTCCTACTCCGAGGCCTGGACGCCATCGGAGTTCAGGGCCGTCGAGCGCATCGTCGACGCCCTGTACGCCGACTTCATCGAGCACGTGCGGGAGGGCCGCGGCATCGAGGACATCGCGGACGTGGACCGGGTCGCCCAGGGCAGGGTCTGGACCGGAGCCCAGGCCCTGGACGCGGGCCTGGTGGACGAACTGGGCGGCCTGATGGACGCCGTCGAGGTCGCGCGGGAGCTGGCAGGCATCCCCGACCGGGCCGAGGTCCACCTCCGCCCGATGCCCCGGGTGGGACTCATCCCGTCGCTCCAGATCGGCAAGGGATTCGTGGGTACGGACCTGCTGGGCGCCGACCTGCTCCCCGAAGAGCTGCGCTGGACCCTCTCGGGGCTGCTCCTCATGGAACGCCAGGACAACCTCGCCACCATGACGCTGGCCCCGATCGTCGTCGACGACTGACCCTACCCGCCGCCCCCCACCGACCCCGCTGTCCACGGCTCGCGCCCACGGCGTCCGGGCGGACGGATCCATCCATCCGCCGGTGCGGGCTCGCGAACTGGGGGGGAGCGGAAGGGACTATTCGCCGGTGGTGTCGTCGTCGTCGTCGTCGCCGGCGTCAGGGTCCTGACAGGTGGGGTTCTCCTCGGGGAACTGGGGACCGCCCATGACGTAGACGGACTGCCAGTAATCCGAACAGGGCTGGCGGTAGGAGTCCTTGACGTCCTCGCAGTTGCGGTCGATGGCGAGGAGCGCGTTGTTCTCGCACTCGTTCTTCTTGGTCTCGACGCAGTCGTCTTCCTCGGACCCCTCGCAGGCCGCCTCGGCGTCCTCCTCAGGGCAGCAGTCGGCGACCTGGCCGCGCCCCTCGTTGGCGCTGTCGTTGCAGGCCTTGCGGTAGTCCGCCTTGCTGCTCCAGTCCGCGTCGAAGTTTTCCCAGGTGACGTTCCACTGGGGCATGCACGACTCGACGTAGTCCGCCGCGAAGTTGCAAGTCTGCCGGCAGGTGTCTGCGCAACCGACCGACATCAATCCCACACCCAGCACCAGAGCGATGACGATGCCCTTGCTGCTCATGGATTCCTCCGCCGCCTGGGACCGGACGCACGTACAGCCAGGTCCAGGCTCGGCGGGATGATAGCGGAGGGTCGATCCGAGCGCAACGGTCGGATCGCGTGCGCGGCCGGCCGCGCGTATTCTCTGCGGATCTCGAGGGGCGAGGAGGAGTTCTGCTGCCGGCGCCCCGCCGGCCTGCAGCGACTCCGAACTCCTCGGCTGCGGCAACGCCGCCAGCCGAGGAGCCTAGTAGCCGGCGAGCGCGACGTCGTCGCAGCTCTCGGCTGCGTCGGTCTCGTCCAGCTTGTCGGCGCAGGTCTGCCGCACGTCGGCGGCCGCGGAGTCGGAGTTCTCCCGGGCGTCCTGATAGGTGGCCTGGAAGGTGTCCTTGCAGTGGGTCAGGTAGTCGTCCTGGTCCTCGTACCCCTGGTCGGACCAGCTCGTCCCCCAGGCGTCCCAGCAACCCAGGCCGCCGATCTTGTCCACCGTGGCGTCGCAGTAGGCGTCACAGACATCGCTGCAGCCCAGGCCGCCCAGCGCACCCATCATCACCGCCACGATTCCCCAGCTCACGATCCTTCGATGCATCGTCATGGACTCCCCGTGCCGCTCGTTCGTCAGCCACCTCGAACGCATCCTAGCCTAACCCCGCCCCTCCGGCCCGAGCCAGGGTGATTCCACGCCCGGCGCCCCGATTTTTGCCGATCGCGAATGTTGACATTTGGATCGCGGTTGCCTAAAAAACGACCCCTCTTCGGTGGGCAGGTAGCTCAGTCGGTAGAGCAGGGGACTGAAAATCCCCGTGTCGGCGGTTCAACTCCGTCCCTGCCCACCATCCACCCACTCCACCCCGCCGCCGTCCGCCCGCCCTCCGGTGAGGATTGTGGCTCGGGGGGCTGAGCGAGACGTTCTGGTTCGGTCTCGGGTTACTCCCCGTCCTCCTCCTGCCACCGCGCCCGATCCGCCCCCGCCAGCGCCGCGGCCTTGCGGGCGCGGTATTCCTTGCGGTGGAACGCCCAGGCCCAGAGGTTGCCGCCGCGGACGGCGAGGCCGTCGACCAGGGTGTAGGCGACCGGGACGATGATCAGGGTGAAGA